>NZ_CP023548.1:0-267500 GCF_002407205.1 Rhodobacter sp. CZR27
GAATGAGACCTGGGTTCAAGTGCGCGAAGGGCTCCTCAAGCGGGTGGGGCGAAACAATTTCGTGACCTGGATCGAGCCGCTTCGGCTCATGGGCCTCAACGACGGCGTGGCGCGCTTCGAAGTGCCGACCATGTTCTTCGGCGACTGGGTTCAGCGCAACTTTGCCGACCATATCCGGCTGCGGCTGGCCGAGGCCGGTGCCGCCGTGGAGCGGCTGGAGTTTGCCGTCTCGAACCTGCCGCGCCCGCCGCTGAAGGAAGTCGCACCCGCGCGCGCCCCGGCGCCGAAGCCCCGCCCCGCCGCCGCCGAGGAGGACCTGCGCGGCGCGCCTCTCGACGCCCGCTTCACCTTCGACAGCTTCGTCGTCGGCAAGCCGAACGAACTCGCCCATGCCGCCGCGCGCCGCGTGGCCGAGGGCGGGCCGGTGACCTTCAACCCGCTGTTCCTTTACGGCGGCGTGGGCCTCGGCAAGACCCACCTGATGCACGCCATCGCGCACGAGCTGCAGAAGCGCCAGCCCGAGGCCCGCGTGCTCTACCTTTCGGCCGAGCAGTTCATGTACCGCTTCGTGCAGGCCCTGCGCGAGCGCGAGATCCTCGGCTTCAAGGAGCTGTTCCGCTCGGTCGATGTGCTGATGGTCGATGACGTGCAGTTCATCGCCGGCAAGGATTCCACTCAGGAGGAGTTCTTCCACACCTTCAACGCGCTGGTGGACCAGAACAAGCAGATCGTGATTTCGGCCGACCGCGCGCCGGGCGAGATCAAGGATCTGGAAGATCGGATCAAGAGCCGCCTGCAATGCGGCCTCGTGGTGGACCTGCACCCCACGGACTACGAGCTTCGTCTCGGCATCCTGCAGCAGAAGGTCGACTTCTACCGCGAGCAATACAAGGGGCTGGTGATCGCCGACGGCGTGCTGGAATTCCTCGCTCACCGCATCACCACCAACGTGCGCGTGCTGGAAGGCGCGCTGACCCGCCTCTTCGCCTTCGCAAGCCTCGTCGGGCGCGAGATCACGCTGGATCTGGCGCAGGACTGCCTTGCCGACATCCTCCGCGCCAGCGACCGCAAGGTCACGATCGAGGAGATCCAGCGCAAGGTGGCCGAGCATTACAACATCCGCCTCTCGGACATGATCGGTCCGAAGCGGCTGCGCACCATCGCGCGCCCGCGTCAGGTGGCGATGTATCTCGCCAAGCAACTCACGCCGCGCTCTCTGCCCGAGATCGGGCGTCGCTTCGGGGGCCGCGACCACACCACGATCATGCATGGCGTGCGCAAGATCGAGGAGTTGATGGCGACCGATTCCCAGCTCGCCGACGATCTTCAGCTGCTGCGCCGTCTGCTGCAGGGCTGATGTCTGCCGGGGGGCGCTTGACGCCCCCGGCAATCCATCCATAGTCGCGAAAAATCTTGAGCTTCGCCGCGAAACGGGGCAGTTTCGGCGTCCGCGTCAGGAAGAGGTGTGAGGGAATGAAGATCAGCATCGAGCGCGGTGCCCTGTTGAAGGCCGTGGGCCAGGCCCAGTCGGTCGTCGAGCGGCGCAACACCATTCCCATCCTCGCCAACGTGCTGATCGAGGCCGAGGGCGATACCGTGTCGTTCCGCGCCACCGACCTCGACATCGAGGTGGTCGACCGCACCCCGGCCACGGTCGAGCGGCCGGGTGCCACCACCGTCTCGGCGGTGATGCTGCACGAGATCGTCCGCAAGCTGCCCGACGGCGCGCTGGTCGGTCTGACCGAGGATGCGGCCTCGGGCCGGCTGACCGTGACGGCGGGACGCTCGGTCTTCAGCCTCGCCACGCTGCCGAAGGAAGATTTCCCGGTGATGGCGAGTTCGGAATACGCCTCGAACTTCAGCGCGCCCGCCCCGGTGCTGCGGCGGCTGTTCGACAAGGCCAAGTTCGCAATCTCGACCGAGGAGACGCGCTATTACCTGAACGGCGTCTACATGCATGTGGCGCAAGGCGACAGCGGCCCGGTGCTGCGCTGCGTGGCGACCGACGGGCACCGTCTGGCCCGCATCGACGCGCCGCTGCCGGAAGGTGCGCAGGCGATGCCGGGCGTGATCGTGCCGCGCAAGACGGTGAACGAGCTGCGCAAGCTGCTCGACGACGACGAGGCACAGATCGCCGTATCGGTCTCCGAGACCAAGGTGCGCTTCGCCACGCCTGCGATCACCATGACCTCGAAGGTGATCGACGGCACCTTCCCCGACTACAGCCGCGTGATCCCCATGGGCAACACGCGCCGTCTGGAAGTCGATGCCCAGGAATTCGCCAAGGCGGTGGACCGGGTGGCGACAGTGTCGTCGGAACGCTCGCGCGCGGTGAAGCTGTCGCTGGACGAGGACCGGCTGGTCCTGTCGGTGAATGCGCCGGATTCGGGTGCCGCCGAGGAGGAACTGGCCGTGGCCTATGGTGACGAGCGGCTCGAGATCGGCTTCAACGCCAAGTACCTGCTGGAGATCGCCTCCCAGGTCGATCGCGAGAACGCCGTCTTCCTGTTCAACTCCTCGGGCGACCCGACGCTGATGCGGGAAGGCAACGACATGTCGGCGGTCTATGTCGTGATGCCGATGCGGGTGTGACCCGCACACCCGCTTCCGGCCGGGACGCGGCTGCATCTGAAGGAAAGGCACGAGGGTGCGCGGGCTTGCGGTCACCTCCCTGACGCTCTCGCACTTCCGGTCTCATCGCGCGGCGCGGCTGGCGTTTGACGGCCGGCCGGTGGCTTTCGTCGGTCCGAACGGCGCCGGCAAGACCAACATCCTCGAGGCGGTGTCGATGCTGTCGCCCGGCCGCGGCCTGCGCCGGGCGGGCGTTGACGAGATCGCGCGCCGACCCGAGGCTCTGGGCTGGAAGGTCAGCGCCGCGGTGCGCGGCCTGCATTCCGACCATGAGGTGGAAACCTGGGCCGAGGCGGGATCGGCCCGACAGGTGCGGATCGACGGCAAGCCCGCCACGCAGGTGATGCTGGGCCGGATGCTGCGGATCGTCTGGCTGGTTCCCGTGATGGACCGGCTCTGGACCGAGGCGGCCGAGGGGCGGCGACGGTTCCTCGACCGGATCGCGATGAGCTTTTCCCCCGACCACGCCGATGCCGTGCTCGACTATGAAAAGGCCATGCGCGAGCGGAACCGCCTGCTGAAGGAGGAGATCGCGGACCCCCACTGGTATGGCGCGCTGGAGGGGCGGATGGCGCAGGCCGCCGGTGCGATCATCGCCCATCGCCACGCGGCCATCGCGCGGCTGACGGTGGCGCAGGCCGAGGCCGAGACCGCCTTTCCGCGCGCAGAGCTTGCGATTGCCTCGGACGACCCCGAGGATCTGGGGGCGGCCTGGGCCGATGGCCGCCGGCGCGACATGGCGGCGGGCCGGACGCTGATCGGCCCGCATCGCGCCGATCTCGTCGCCCGCTACGCCGCAAAGGGCATTCCGGCGGACCAGTGCTCGACCGGCGAGCAGAAGGCGCTGCTGATCTCGCTCATCCTTGCCAACGCCCGCGCGCTGGCCGAGGATCTGGGAGCGGCGCCGGTCCTCTTGCTCGACGAGGTCGCGGCGCATCTGGACGAGGGGCGGCGGGCGGCGCTGTTCGACGAGATCTGCGCGCTTGGTGCGCAGGCGCTGATGACCGGAACGGGACCGGAACTCTTTTCGGCGCTAGGCCGACGATCGCAGATGTTTGAGGTGACGGAGGCCGCCGGGCTGTCGCAGATACGGGAGGTGGAGCCATGACCCCGCAACGCGTCACGCTGATCACGCTGGGCGTCTCCGATATGACGGCTTCGGTCGCCTTCTACGAACGGCTCGGGTGGCAGCGCCACGGCACGGACGAGGGCGTGGCCTTCTTCCAGCTGCATGGCGCGGCGCTGGCGCTGTTCGGCAAGGCGGAACTGGCGGCGGATCAGGGCCGGCCTGGCGCGACACTCGGCACCGGCGCCATCACGCTCGCGCAGAACTTCGCGACCGAGGCCGAGGTCGATGCGGCCTTCGACGCCGCGATCGCGGCGGGGGCGACCGCTCTCAAGCGGCCCGAAAAGGTCTTCTGGGGCGGCTACTCCGGCTATTGGGCTGATCCCGACGGTCATGTCTGGGAAGTTGCCATGAACCCGTTCTGGCCGCTTGCCGAGGACGGTAGCCTGACGCTGCCGTGACGGCTGCGCAACGCTAAATCTTGGGCCTTGGGCGTGACATTCCCGGGCGCGGACGCTATAACTCGCGCGCAAAGAAAAGGGTTTGTCCGAATGGCCGAAGCTGCCCGCGTGCCGGAAGAATATGGCGCCGATTCCATCAAGGTCCTCAAGGGTCTGGAAGCTGTCCGGAAGCGCCCCGGCATGTATATCGGCGACACCGACGATGGCTCGGGCCTGCACCACATGGTCTATGAGGTCGTCGACAACGGCATCGACGAGGCGCTCGGGGGCCATGCCACCGCCGTCACCGTGAAGATCCACGCCGACAGCTCGGTCTCGGTGCGCGACAACGGCCGCGGCATCCCGGTGGACATGCACCAGACCGAGGGCGTCTCGGCCGCGGAAGTGATCATGACCCAGCTCCATGCGGGCGGGAAGTTCGACCAGAACAGCTACAAGGTCTCGGGCGGCCTGCATGGCGTGGGCGTGTCGGTGGTGAACGCGCTGTCGGACTGGCTGGAACTCCGGATCTGGCGGAACGGCAAGGAGCACTTCGCCCGCTTCGAGCACGGCGACACGGTCGAGCATCTGCGCGTGGTGGGTGATGCGCCGGGCGAGAAGGGGACCGAGGTCCGCTTCCTGGCCTCGGCCAAGACCAACCACGCTGCCGGGACCTTCTCGAACCTCGACTACAGCTTCAAGACGCTGGAAACGCGGCTGCGCGAACTGGCCTTCCTGAATTCCGGCGTCCGCATCGTTCTCGAGGACGAACGCCCGGCCGAGCCGCTGCGCAGCGAATTGTTCTACGAAGGCGGCGTGCGCGAGTTCGTCCGCTACCTCGACCGCTCCAAGTCTTCGCTGATGTCGGAACCGATCTTCATTTCGGGCGAGCGCGGCGGGATCGGCGTCGAGGTCGCGATGTGGTGGAACGACAGCTACCACGAGACGGTGCTGCCCTTCACCAACAACATCCCGCAGCGCGACGGCGGCACCCACTTGGCCGGCTTCCGCGGCGCACTGACCCGCACGATCACGAAATACGCGCAGGACAGCGGCATCGCCAAGCGCGAGCGGGTGGACTTCACCGGCGACGATGCGCGCGAGGGGCTGACCTGCGTTCTGTCCGTCAAGGTGCCCGACCCGAAATTTTCCAGCCAGACCAAGGACAAGCTGGTCTCGTCGGAGGTGCGGCCCGCGGTCGAGAACCTCGTGAACGAGAAGCTGTCGGAGTGGTTCGAGGAAAATCCGCAGCACGCCAAGACCATCGTCGGCAAGATCGTCGAGGCGGCGCTTGCCCGCGAGGCCGCCCGCAAGGCGCGCGAGATGACCCGGCGCAAGACCGCAATGGACGTGGCCTCGCTGCCCGGCAAGCTTGCCGACTGCCAGGAAAAGGATCCGGCGCTGTCGGAGCTGTTCATCGTCGAGGGTGACTCGGCCGGCGGTTCAGCCAAGCAGGGTCGCGCCCGGAAGAATCAGGCCGTGCTGCCGCTGCGCGGCAAGATCCTGAACGTCGAACGCGCGCGCTTCGACCGTATGCTTTCCTCGGAAACCGTCGGCACGCTGATTACGGCGTTGGGCGCGGGCATCGGGCGCGACGAGTTCGACATCACGAAGCTGCGCTACCACAAGATCATCATCATGACCGATGCGGACGTCGACGGTGCCCACATCCGCACACTGCTCCTGACCTTCTTCTTCCGGCAGATGCCCGCGATCATCGAAGGGGGCTTCCTCTACATCGCGCAGCCGCCGCTCTACAAGGTCGCGCGCGGCAAGTCCGAGGTCTACCTGAAGGACCAGCCGGCGCTCGACGACTACCTGATCCAGCAGGGGATCGAGGGCGCGGTGCTGCGCCTGGCGAGCGGAGAGGAAATCGCCGGCGCCGACCTTCTGCGCGTGATCGACGGTGCGCGCCAGTTCCGCCGGGTGCTGGATGGCTTCCCCACGCATTACCCGCGGACCATCCTCGAACAGGCGGCGATCGCCGGGGCCTTCGATCCCGGACGCGCCGACGATGACCTGCAACTGGTGGCAGACACCGTGGCGAAGCGGCTGGACCTGACGGCGGCGGAATACGAGCGCGGCTGGCACGGCCGGATCACGCAGGACCACGGCATCCGGCTCTCGCGCGTGCTGCGCGGGGTCGAGGAGCTGCGCACGCTTGACGGTGCGGTGCTGCGCTCGGGCGAGGCGCGGCGGCTGTCGCAGGTCTCGTCGCAGACGCGCGATGTCTATGCGGCGGGGGCGCGGCTCGCGCGCAAGGACCGCGAGCAGCCGATCCATGGCCCGATCGACCTCCTGAAGGCGGTGCTGGCCGAGGGCGAGAAGGGCCTGTCGCTGCAGCGTTACAAGGGTCTGGGCGAGATGAACCCGGAACAGCTTTGGGAGACCACGCTCGATCCCGAGGCGCGGACGCTTTTGCAGGTGAAGGTCGAGGATCTGGCCGAGGCCGACGACATCTTCACCAAGCTGATGGGTGACGTGGTGGAGCCGCGGCGCGAGTTCATCCAGCAGAACGCGCTGAACGTCGAGAACCTCGACACCTGACCGCGCGGTCGCGCCTCTTTTCTGCGGCGCGGCATCGCAGTATACGGGCGCATGCGCCAGACCCTGACCGAGATCTACGAGGCCCGCGTCGATGCGGGCGAGCTGAGGCCGGACCCGGCCCAGCATGCCGTCCTGCCAGAACTCGAGGAGATCCGCGTCTGGCTGGAGGCAAACCCCGAGCGCAAGCGCGGCCTGTTCAGCCTGTTCTCGGCGCGGGAGGAACCTCCCAAGGGCCTATATCTCTGGGGCGGCGTCGGGCGGGGCAAGTCGATGCTGATGGACCTGTTCACCGACAACGTCGCGATCCCGAACAAGCGCCGGGTGCATTTCCACTCCTTCATGCAGGAAGTGCAGCGCGGGATGCACGAGGCGCGCAAGAAGGGCGTCGAGGATGCGTTGCAGCCCGTGGCCGATGCGGTGGCGGCGCAGGTCCGGCTTCTGGCCTTCGACGAGATGCAGATCACCGACATTACCGATGCGATGGTGGTCGGCCGGCTGTTTCAGAAGCTGTTCGACCTCGGGGTCGTGATCGTCACCACCTCGAACCGGGCGCCGGAAGGTCTCTACGAGAACGGCCTGAACCGGCAGGTCTTCCTGCCCTTCATCGCCCTGCTGCGCGAGCGGCTGAAGGTCGTGGAGTTGGAGAGCCCGACCGACTACCGCCAGCATCGGCTGAAGGGGGCGCAGGTCTATTTCTGGCCGGCCACCAAGTCGCACGGCAGGATCATGGAGATCTGGACCGACCTGACCGGCGGCGACAGGGGCCATCCGCTTGTGCTCCCCGTCAACAGTCGCACGGTCGAGATTCCGTGCTTCGCGAATGGCGTGGGGCTCGCGACCTTCTGGGACCTCTGCGCGAAGCCGCTGGGGCCGGCGGATTTCTTGGCCATCGCGGAGGCCTGCCGGGTGCTGATCCTCGAGGACATCCCGCGGCTTTCGGCGGAAAACTATAACGAGGTCAAGCGCTTCGTCACCCTGATCGACGCGCTTTACGAGGCGAGGGTGCGCCTCATCGCCTCCGCCGCCGACGAGCCAGAGCAACTCTATATGGAAGGCACCGGCGCGTTCGAATACGAGCGCACCGCGAGCCGCCTGCGTGAGATGCAGGGCGCCGACTGGGGCGCCTGAGGCCTCCGAGCCCTGCGGACGGCCTGCTCTTGCCCCTCGCCCGATTACTCGCTGTTCTTGCGGCGGCCGCGACGCGCCTCCCGCACAATCAGGCCACGAACTCGTCGCGGGAGTAGCCCTGCACGAAGAGCAGCGCAGTCAGATCGCCGTGATTGATCCGGATGTCGCATTCGGCGGCCACCACGGGCTTGGCGTGAAGCGCCACTCCCGCACCGGCACGCTTGAGCATCCCGAGGTCGTTCGCGCCATCGCCCACCGCCATCGCCTCCTCGACCGTGATCCCGATGCGTGCGGTGATCTCCTCCAACGCCGCCAGCTTCGCCTCGCGCCCAAGGATCGGCTCGGCCACCGTCCCGGTCAGCAGGCCGTCCTCGATATGGAGCATGTTGGCCTGATGCTCGTCGAACCCGAGGCCCTCGGCCACTCGGCAGGTGAAGGCGGTAAAGCCGCCCGAGACCAGCGCCGCCCGCGCCCCGTTCGCCTTCATGGTCTGCACCAACTCGCGCCCGCCGGGCATGTAGCGGATGCGCGTCTCGAACACCCGCTCGATCACCGACTCAGGCAGGCCCTTCAGAAGCGACACGCGCTCGCGCAGCGCGCTTTCGAAGTTCAACTCGCCGTTCATCGCGCGCCGGGTGATGCCTGCGACATATTCGCCGACACCCGCCTCGTCTGCCAATTCGTCGATGCATTCCTGCCGGATCATCGTCGAATCCATGTCCGCGAGCAGCAGCTTCTTCTTCCGCCCTTCGGCGGGCTGGACGGCCAGATCGACCTTCAGCGTCTGAAGATCCTCCCAGACCTGCCAGAGGTTCTCGGGCCTTGCGGGCAAGGCGAATTCCGCCGCCACGCCCTTGTCGAGCCAGCGGGCCTCGCCGCCGCCCCAGGCATTGCGGAGGGCATCGACGGTCGCGTGGTCGAGGCTGGGCGAGGCGGGATCGGTGAGCAGCGTGGCGATGAACATGGGGCGGTCCGGATGTCGCTTTTTCTGGGTCAAGCGCCGCTCTAGGACAATTCTTTTGCTTGCGCCAGAGCCGGCGGCCCGCTAAAGCCCACAGCGGGACACCTCTCCCCAACGAGAGGCATCTATCTGGAAGGATACCATGTCTGATCTGCAGACCCCGGCCGCGCGTCCGGCGAACCCGCGCTTCTCCTCCGGCCCCTGCGCCAAGATTCCCGCCTATTCGCTGGACCTTCTGTCGGACGCCCCGCTGGGCCGTTCGCATCGTGCCGCCGTCGGCAAGGCCAAGCTGAAAGAGGCGATCGAACTCACCCGCGAGATCCTCGGCGTGCCCGCCGGATACCGCATCGGCATCGTCCCCGGTTCCGACACCGGCGCGGTCGAGATGGCGATGTGGTCGCTGCTGGGCGCCCGCCCGGTCGAGATGCTGGCCTGGGAAAGCTTCGGCGAAGGCTGGGTCACCGATGCGGTGAAGCAGCTGAAACTCGACGCGACCGTCCGCAAGGCCGCCTATGGCGAGATCGTGGATTTCGCGCAGGTCGACTTCGACAAGGACGTGGTGTTCACCTGGAACGGCACGACCTCCGGTGTCCGCCTGCCGAACGGCGACGCGATCCCGGCGGATCGCGCGGGCCTCACCATCTGCGACGCAACCTCGGCGGCCTTCGCGATGGACCTGCCGTGGGACAAGCTCGACGTGGTCACCTTCTCCTGGCAGAAGGTGCTGGGCGGCGAGGGCGGCCACGGAATGCTGATCCTGAGCCCCCGTGCGGTCGAGCGGCTGGAAAGCTACACCCCCGCCTGGCCGATGCCGAAGATCTTCCGCATGACCAAGGGCGGCAAGCTGATCGAGGGCATCTTCGAGGGCGAGACGATCAACACGCCCTCGATGCTCGCGGTCGAGGATTACCTCGTCTCGCTGAAATGGGCGAAAGAGATCGGCGGTCTCAAGGCGCTCGTGGCGCGGGCCGAGGCTAACTCGAAGGTCGTGGCCGATTTCGTCGCGGCGAACGACTGGATCGCGAACCTTGCGGTGGACCCGGCGACGGCCTCGACCACCTCGGTCTGCCTGAAGTTCACCGACCCGCGCATCACCGACGGCGCGGCCTTCGCCAAGGCGGTGGCCAAGCGGCTCGAGAAGGAAGGCGTGGCGCTGGACGTGGGCGCCTATCGCGACGCGCCGGCGGGCCTACGGATCTGGTGCGGCTCGACCGTCGAGACGGCGGATGTCGCGGCGCTGATGCCCTGGCTGAAATGGGCCTTCGAGGCCGAGATCGCGGCGCTCGCCAAGGCCGCCTGAGCGGGCTTTCCCCTCACGCATGACATGGGGCGGGGACTTTCCCCGCCACATTCCTCCCCATTCCACAGGATGCCCGACATGGCCCCCCGCGTTCTCGTTTCCGACGAACTCTCCGAAACCGCCGTCCAGATCTTCCGCGACCGTGGCGTCGAGGTCGACTACATGCCGAAGCTCGGCAAGGACAAGGAAAAGCTGGCCGAGATCATCGGCCAGTATGACGGCCTTGCGATCCGCTCGGCCACCAAGGTGACCGAGAAGCTGCTGGAAGCCGCCACCAATCTCAAGGTGATCGGCCGCGCCGGCATCGGCGTCGACAACGTCGACATCCCGGCCGCCTCGCGCAAGGGCGTGATCGTGATGAACACGCCGTTCGGCAACTCGATCACCACAGCCGAGCACGCCATCGCGATGATGTTCGCCGTGGCGCGCCAGCTGCCCGAGGCCAACGCCTCGACCCACGCCGGCAAGTGGGAGAAATCGCGCTTCATGGGTGTCGAGGTCTTCAACAAGACCCTCGGCGTGATCGGCGCGGGCAACATCGGCGGCATCGTCTGCAACCGCGCGGTCGGGCTGCACATGAAGGTCGTGGCCTACGATCCCTTCCTGTCGGAAGAACGCGCGAAGCAGTTGGGCGTCGCCAAGGTCGAACTGGACGAGCTGCTGGCCAAGGCGGACTTCATCACGCTGCACGTGCCGCTGACCGACAAGACACGCAACATCCTCTCGGCCGAGAACATCGCCAAGACGAAGAAGGGCGTGCGGATCATCAACTGCGCCCGCGGCGGTCTGGTCGATGAGGCCGCGCTGGCCGAGGCGCTGAAGTCGGGCCATGTCGCCGGCGCCGCCTTCGACGTGTTCGAGGTCGAGCCCGCCACCGAGAGCCCGCTGTTCGGCCTGCCGAACGTCGTCGTGACGCCGCACCTCGGCGCCTCCACCACGGAAGCGCAGGAGAACGTGGCGCTTCAGGTGGCCGAGCAGATGTCGGACTATCTGCTGACCGGTGCGGTGCAGAACGCGCTGAACATGCCCTCGGTCACCGCCGAGGAAGCCGCGGTCATGGGGCCGTGGGTCAAGCTTGCCGGCCATCTCGGCGCCTTCGTCGGCCAGATGACGGACGAGCCGATCAAGGCGATCAACGTCCTCTATGACGGCGCCGTGGGCGACATGAACCTCGCCGCGCTGAACTGCGCCACCATCGCCGGCATCATGAAGGCCACCAACCCCGACGTGAACCTCGTCTCGGCTCCCGTCGTCGCGAAAGAGCGCGGGATCCAGATCTCGACCACCACGCAGGCGAAGTCGGGCAGCTTCGACGCCTATATCAAGCTGACCGTGGTCACCGACAAGCGCGAGCGTTCGGTGGCAGGCACCTGCTTCTCGGACGGGAAGCCCCGGTTCATCCAGATCAAGGGCATCAACATCGACGCCGAGGTCGGCCGCCACATGCTCTACACCACGAACGAGGACGTGCCGGGCATCATCGGCCTCCTGGGCATGACCATGGGCAAGAACGGCGTGAACATCGCGAACTTCACCCTCGGCCGGACGGCGGTGGGACAGGATGCCATCGCCATCCTCTACCTCGATCAGGCGATTGATCCGAAGGTCGTCGAGACTCTGGAATCGACCGGCATGTTCCAGCAGGTCAAGCCGCTCGAATTCGACGTGGCCTGAGGCCCTTCCGGTTTCCGATCAGGGCGAATATGTTGCGGAGGTCCGGCGCTGTCGGGCCTCCGTTTCCACTTCAGGGACCGCCATGCGAACCTACGCGATCGGCGACATCCACGGCCACCTGTCGCTGCTGCAGGAGATCCATGACCGGATCGCCCGGGACCGCCGGGCCGTGGGCGATGCCGAGGCGCCGGTGGTCCATATCGGCGATCTGGTGGACCGCGGACCGGACAGCCGGGGCGTGGTGGAATATCTCAGGCTGGGAATAGAGGGCGGCGAGAACTGGGTGGTGCTGAAGGGCAACCACGACCGGATGTTCGCCGGTTTCCTGCGCGACCACGCCCATCACGATCCCGGCCTTCGGCGTGACCTCAGCTGGCTGCATCCGCGGCTGGGCGGCGGTCCGACGCTGGAATCCTATGGCGTCCATCATGCGGCCGACCGTCCGCTGGGGGCGGTTTACGAGGATGCCGTGGCGCTCGTGCCGCCCGAACACATCGCCTTCATCGAGGCGCTGCCCTGCCACTACCGGCGGGACGGGGCCATCTTCGTCCATGCCGGCATCCGGCCCGGCATCGCGCTGGAGGAGCAGCAGGAAACCGATCTCTGCTGGATCCGCGAGCCCTTCCTGTCCGACCCCCGCGACCATGGCGCGCTGGTGGTGCACGGGCACACGGCGATCGACGCCGTCTCGCACTACGGCAACCGGCTGAACCTCGACACCGGCGCGGCCTATGGCGGCCCGCTTTCGGTCGTGGTGATCGAGGGGCGGTCGGTCTGGCTGCTGGGGCCCGAGGGGCGCATTCCGATCGTCTGAACGCAACGTCACCGGAGCGGCGGGCCGGACCCGCGCTATGCTGCGGCCGAACAGCGAGAGAGGCCGCGCCATGTCCGACATCCTGATCCTGTCCGCGATCCGCACCGCCGTCGGAGCCTTCGGCGGCGCGCTGGCCGCGGTGCCCCCCGGCGAGCTTGCAACGATCGTCACCCGGTCGGCACTGGAGCGGGCAGGGGTCGAGCCCGGCCGGATCGGCCATGTCGTCTTCGGCCATGTCATCAACACCGAGCCGCGCGACATGTATCTCAGTCGGGTGGCGGCCATCGGCGCCGGCATTCCGGCCGAGGTTCCGGCGATGAACGTCAACCGGCTGTGCGGATCGGGCGCGCAGGCCATCGTTTCGGCCGCGCAATCGCTGATGCTGGGCGATGCCGATTTCGCGCTCGCCGGCGGCGCCGAGTCGATGAGCCGCGCCCCCTATGCCTTGACCGCCGCGCGCTGGGGGCAGAAGATGGGCGACACGAAGGCGCTCGACATGATGACGGGGGCGCTGAACTGCCCGTTCGGCACCGGTCACATGGGCGTCACGGCCGAGATCGTCGCCGAGCGGCACAAGATCACGCGCGAGGATCAGGACGCCTTCGCCCTTGAAAGCCAGGAGCGCGCCGCCCGCGCGCTGGCCGAGGGGAGGTTCGACGGCCAGATCGTCCCGGTGGAGGTCGCCTCGCGCAAGGGTCCGGTCACCTTTGCCCGCGACGAGCATCCCAAGCCTACCACGGCCGAGGCGTTGGCAAGCCTCCGCCCCGCCTTCCGCAAGGACGGCACCGTGACGGCCGGCAACGCGAGCGGCATCAACGACGGCGCGGCGGCGCTTGTCCTGGCGCGGGCCGAGGCCGCCGGGGGCCTGAAGCCACTCGGCCGGTTGCTCGGCTATGCCCATGCCGGGGTCGAGCCGGAGGTGATGGGCCTTGGCCCGATCCCGGCGGTGCGCGCGCTCTGTGCCCGCACGGGGCTTTCTGTGGACGACTTCGACGTGATCGAGTCGAACGAGGCCTTCGCGGCTCAGGCCCTTGCGGTGAGCCGGAACCTTGGCCTTGATCCCGTGCGGGTGAACCGGAACGGCGGCGCCATCGCGCTGGGTCATCCGGTCGGCGCGAGCGGCGCCATCATCACTGTCAAGGCGTTGCACGAGCTTCATCGGACGGGCGGCCGGCGCGCCCTTGTCACCATGTGCATCGGTGGCGGGCAGGGCATAGCGCTCGCGCTGGAGCGTATCTGACGGCCGGGTCGGTGCACGCGGATCGGCTTCGGGCCGAACCCTGTGCATCGCCGGCGGGCAGGGCATCGCCCTCGCGCTGGAGCGCATCTGACTGCCGAAGGTCAGTGCACGCGGATCGAGCTTCGGGCCGAGCGGCCGTCACCGTCGATGACCGAGAGCGTCAGGAAGCCCGGCGCAAGGTCCAGCATCGTCTCGCGGCCCGGCAGAGCGATGGCCACCGGCGCCCCATCCGCAAGCCAGGTGAAGGGGCCGCTGCCGCCCTCGACCTTCACCTTCAGCCTGCCGCCCAGCCGCTCGACCTCCGCCCCGTCCGGCGGGAAGGCCACGGCCGGGCCGTCCTCTGCCGCGAAGGCCGCGACGCGGGACCGGAACCGGCGCAGGGGCTGGGGAAGCTCGGCATTGCTGACGGTCAGCGCGGCACGCGGAGGCGGCGGCAGGGGCGTGAGTGCGGGCTTCAGCCGGGCGAAGGCGCGGAACAGAACGGGCGCGGCCAGATCGGCGCCGAAAACGCCGGGCACCGGCGTCCCGTCCGCCCGGCCGAGCCAGACCCCCACCACATGCGCCCCGTCGAAGCCGATGGCCCAGGCGTCGCGGTGGCCATAGCTGGTTCCGGTCTTGTAGGCGAGCCGGTTGGCGGGCGCGCCCGGGGGCGGCGGCATCCCGGACAGGATGTCGGCCACCTGCCAGGCGGATACCCCCGACAGCAGCCGCCGGCCTGTCTCGCCCTCGCCCCGGACATGCAGCGGCAGCACGACGCCTCCACGGGCCATGGCTGCGTAAAGCTGCACCATGTCGGCCAGTGTGACGCCGACACCCCCCAGCGCCACCGCCAGCCCCGGCTGGCCGCCCGGCAGGACGGGCCTCACCCCCGCCTGCTCCAGCGCCGACAGCAGCCGCGCCGGTCCCAGCGCATCCGTCAAGGCCACCGCGGGCAGGTTCAGCGACAGCTGCAACGCCTCGTGGGCGCGGATCTCGCCTCGGAAGATCCGGTCGAAGTTCTGCGGCCGGTAGCCGCCGAAGTCCATCGGCCGGTCGTCGAGCAGGGTCGCGGGATGCGCCAGACCCTCGTCGAAGGCAAGCCCGAAGATCAACGGCTTGAGCAGCGATCCCGGGCTGCGCAGCGCCACGGTCATGTCCATGAATCCCTGCCGCCGGTCCGCGCGGTAGCCGGCCGAGCCGACCGAGGCCAGCACCTCGCCCGAGCGATGGTCGGCCACCAGCATCGCCACCTGCAGCCGCTCGCCCTGTCCCTCGACCGTCTCCGACGCAAGGTCCTCCAGCCGCCGCTGAAGGCTCGCGTCAAGGGTCAGCCGGTGCTGGTGCAGCAGCGGATCCGCGTCCCGCACCCGGTCGGCGAGATGCGGGGCAAGCGCGGGGAAGGGTTTCCGGCCACGCGGCACCGGCTCGCTCCTCGCCGCCTCGGCGCGCTCGGCCGCGATCACGTCGGCCCGCACGGCGCGCGCCAGCACGCGGCTCCGCGCGGTCTCCGCGCGGTCCGGGTGTCGGTCAGGGCGCCGCCCTTCGGGCGATTGCGGGATCGCCACCAGCAGCGCCGCCTCGGCCGCCGTCAGCCGCCACGGCTCCTTGCCGAGATAGGAGATCGAGGCCGCGCGAACCCCCTCGAGGTTGCCGCCATAGGGTGCGAGCCGCAGGTAGAGCGACAGGATCTCGTCCTTGGACAGCCGCCGCTCCAGCGCCAGCGCCACCCGCATCTGCCGCAGCTTGCCGGCCATCTTTCCCGTGCCGCTGGCCTCGAGCAGGCGCGCGACCTGCATGGTCAGCGTCGAGCCGCCCGAGACCACATGGCCGGACCGCGCCGCCTGCCAGACCGCGCGCAGCAGGGCGCGGGTATCGACGCCGGGATGGTGGTAGAAGCGGCCGTCCTCATAGGCCACCAGCATCTTCAGGAACAGCGGATCGACCGGCCCCGGCTCCAGCCGCCAGCGTCCATCGCCGACCGTGTAGGCGCGAAGCAGCGTCCCCTCGCGGTCCAGCACCTCGACCGAGGTTGCTAGCGACAGGGGCGGCATCCGCGTCGCGGCGATCCAGTCGTCAAACCCGTCGCGGGCCACCGCAGCCAGCCAGAGCCCGACCGCCGCGGCAAGGAACCACCGCGCACGCATTACGGCGTGACAGTGACCGTGCCCGCGTCGGTGCGGGCACGGAAGTCGGGGCGATACATGTCCTCGACCGAGGCCGCCGCGTGGTGGAACACCCCAGGCGAGACCGCGCGGACGATATAGGCCAGCCGGAACGCCTCTCCGTCATAGCGATCGACCGCGGCGAGGAAGCGGTCCTGACGGAACTCGGCATGGGCCACCTCCTCGACTGGCTCCAGCCAGTTCAGCGCATCGACCTGCCCGCCACGCATCAGGTTGGGGTTGTCGATCTCGAACCCCGCCGGCAGGGGGTCGCTGACCATCAGCCGGCCCTCGCCATTGCCGAAGGAAGTCACTTCCAGCACGGCCACCAGCCGCGTGCCCTGAGCGACGGAAGCCACGTCAACCGCCTCGCCCTCCATCGTGTAATAGGTCCGCGAGATGGCATAGCCGTTGCCGCCCGCAGGTTCGGGCTCGGTCGGGATGCCGGTCGTGGTCACCGTCAGCACCTGCGGCTGGCCGGAGTTCGTCACCTGCACCGCCGGCTCGCCGTCGCGGAGCAGCCGGACGAGCGGCCCGGTCACCGGCGCGCCTCCCACCGTCACCCCCTCGACCTCAGGCCGGTCGATCAGCGCGTTGGCCGCCAGCAGGGTCCAGGTCGCCTCCTGCGTGGAGAGCGGCCCGCTCCGCGCCGCGAGCGCGGTCGTGACCGCATCCCGGTCCACCGCCTGCGAGCCCGCTTCCGCCGCCAGCGTCAGGACGGCCGCGGCGTCGCGATAGGCGGTGCCGTAGTCGGCGCGGAAGACCTGCGTCGATTGCTGCGCCAGCGTGCCGTTCAGCCGGGCGGCGGCCTTGCGGAACATCGCATCGGCGCGCAGCTGGTCACCATAGCTCGCCAGCGCGGCGCCGAGTTGCGCCTGCGCCGCCGGGGTGGCAAAGGCATCCGCCTTCACATCGGCGTAGTAGCGCAGATCGCCGATCGCTGCCGCACCTTCGCGGGCCAGCACCATCAGCGCATAGGCCAGCGCCTCGCCGCCCTGATCGAAGTCGGCGGTGTAGTTCACCTGGTTGCGCAGGTTGTCGAGCGCGCGCCGAAGGGGCTCCTCCGGCACCGCGTGACCTTGCGCCTTGGCGCGCGACAGGAAGTCGGTGACATAGGCATCCAGCCAGAAGTCGCCGCTGCCGGGTTGCCAGAGACCGAAGGCACCCTCGGCGGTCTGGTTGGTCAGCACCTCCTCGACCGCCTGACCGATGCGCTGCGAGAGGTTGTCCGCCCCCGGCAGGTCCAGCGCACGCGCGACCTGATCGAGGTAGAGCAGCGGCAGCGCCTTCGAGGCGACCTGCTCGGTGCAGCCATAGGGATAGCGGTCAAGACTGGCCAGAAGCCCCGCCGTGTCGAACCGCGCGATCGGGCCGACGGCGAGGGTCGCGCGCCCGGTGCCGGGAACAAGGCCGGCAAACAGGTTCCCATCGAGCGTGAAGGTCTGGCCAGGGTCCAGCGTCAGGCGGTCCTGACGGGCGATCTCGGGATCGTTCACCTGCACCGGAACGCTCAGCCGCTTCGTCAGCCGCCGACCGTCCGGCGTCGTCAGAGCCACCTCGATCTGCTGCACGCCCACCGTGCCGGCGGTTACGGGAACCTCGAAGCGCGCGGTGGCCTTTTCCGCCAGATCGAACTGCCGCGGCACCTCGCCGAGGGTCAGGCCGGTGCCCGTGACCTCCAGCCCCATGCGCCCCGCGGGGCCCTTGGCATGCACGACCTCCAGCAGCAGCCGGCTCCGGTCGCCCGGCGACAGGAAGCGCGGGACGCTTGCCGTCACCACGACCGGATCGCGCACCAGCACGTCCGCCGCGGCATGGCCGACGCCGGTCTTCGACCAGACCACCGCCATGACCCGAACCGTGCCGTTGAACGACGGCAGGTCGAACCGTGCCCGCGCGAGGCCATCGGCACCCACCTGCACCGGGCCGGAGAAGAAGGCCACCAGTTCCTCGGTCGGAGGCGGCGCCTGCAGGCGCGCCCGCGCCCCGTCACCGCCCGACCGGACCGAGCCCTGCGCGCCATTCATCCCGTCGATCAGACGGCCATAGAGATCGCGGATCCCCACCCCCAGCTTGCGCTGGCCGAAATAGTGATCCTCGGGGTCGGGTGTCTCGAAGCCGGTCAGGTTCAGGATGCCTACATCCACCGCGGCAAGCGTGGCAAAGGCGGTCTCACCCGGCGCGAGGCCCTCGACCTTCACCGCCACCTCCATCGGGCCGCGCGGCGCGGCCTCGGCGGCGGTCTCGATCCGCGCCGCAAGCTGCTTCGTGCCCGGGTCGATGGCGGCGTGGGCCAGCCCCATCGCGCGGGCCGGATTGCGGCCGGCCGCCACGTCCATAGGGCGCAGCACCGTCGCCGCGACATAGACGCCGGTGCCCCAGTCATCGGTCACCGGAAGCTCGACCAGCGTCTCGCCCTCGCCGACCTCGACCGCCTTCATCGTCACCAGCCGGTTCGAGAGCACCGTCACCAGCGCCTTGCCGGCCGACCGCGGCACGATGCGCAGAACCGCCGTCTCGCCGGGGCGATAGGCGGGCTTGTCCAGCGACAGCTCCAGCGTGTCGGGCGTCGAGGTCGTGTCGGCAGGGGCATACCAGCCGGCGTGGAACCGGGCCGAACTGGCTGCCGTGCCGCCGTCCGCGCGCTCCACCACCAGCTCGAACTGGCCCCAGTCCACGGCGCCCGCGATCTCGACCGGGGCCGGGCCCAGATCGGTCTCGCCCTGTGCCACGGGATGGCGGGTCTCCACCGGTTCCCACGCCCAGTTGCCCCACTGCTGATACCACTGGTAGTCGGTCTCGATCCGCTCGATGCGCCAGCGGACCTTCATCGGCACCGGCCGCTCCTCCGCACCGACACCCACGAGGGCGAACCTCGCGTCGGTGCCCTGCGCCGCTACGCCGTCGAACAGCGGCCGTATGCCGATCATCGGCGCGGCAGGGCGCAGCGCGCGAGTAACCACGCGCTCGACCGGCCGCCCGGACCCTTCGGCCACCCGCGTGGCCACCACGATCTCGAGCGGGCGAGCCGGATCCTCGACCCGGGGAAGCGGCACCGCGAAGCTGGCGCGGCCCTGCGAATCGGTGAGCTGGCCGCCGAACGAGGCGACCTGCGGGTCGAACCCGTCACCCTCGCGGCCGAAGACATAGCCCGGGAAGGCCTTCAGCCCCTCGGCCTTGCGCAGCAGCACCTCGCCCTCGATGGCTAGGTTGGCGCCGGGCGCGCCGAACAGGTAGCGGGCCTCGACCGACAACTCCGGCGCATCGCCCAGACCGATCGGGGCTTCGGGCAGGCTTGCCGTCACGTCGATCCGCTCGGGCAGGAAGTCCTCGACCAGCAGGGTGCGGGCGGCGAGCGGCTCTGCGTCGAGATCGGCCAGAACCTCCAGCCGCCAGACGCCGCGCGGCGCCGAGCCCGCCAGCGGCAGGTCGAACACGTGGCCGCCCGCGCCTGCATCGGCCGCAAGCGCGCGGGAATATTCCACGCCATCGGGGCGCTTCAGGATGGCGGTCAGCGGCAGCCCCTCGATCGCCGCCGCCTCGCCGTCACGGGTGAGGGCGAGTGCGTGGACCGTCTCGCCCGCGCGATAGGCGCCGCGCTCGGTCGTGAGGAACACGTCCACCGGCGGCGCGGGCTCGTGCCCCTCGACGCCGCGGTCGGACAGGTCGAACTCGGGGTCGGTCAGCGAGAGGAAGGCGATGTCGGCCTCTGCGTCCTTCACCACCACCAGCGCAGGCTCGGCCGCGCCGGTGCCGCGGGTCACGCCAGGCTCGAACCGGGCATGGCCCTGCGCATCCGTCTCGGCCGTCCCCAGCACCGCATTGGCGCGAGAAAGGAGGTCGACCGTCACCCCCGGTTTTGGCTCGGCGGAGCCCAGGCCGCGCACGAAGACATGCAGCCCGTCCACCCCCGACAGCGTCGTCACCCCGAGGTCGGAGACCACGAACCATTGCCAGGCCGGCGGATGTTCATAGGGGTCCTGTCCAGGGATTGCAGCCTTCAGCGCGTAGATCCCGGCGGGAAGGCCGCGCAGCGGCTCCTCCATCGGCAGGCGGGTGGTCATGTCGCGGTTGACCTCCATCCCGACCTCGCCCGAGCCGGTCCAGATCCGCTCGCCCACCTGGCCGGTGAACTCCTCGGTCTGCCATTCGTCGAGCGGGCGTCCGAGGTAATCCTGCTGGATCGCCCGCAACAGGTTGCGGTCGGACACGCGGTAAAGTGCAAGATCAAGCGTCCGCGCATTCACCGTCTCGACCGGGATCGCCGGCGAGCCGGCCTTCGGCAGCACATAGGCCCGGCTCGGGAAGCGGACCGAAGGGCTGCGGTCGCGCACATAGGCGGCGATCTGCACCGACTTCGGCAGGGTCTGGCCATCGGCAGCCGGAAGCCCCTCGCGGAAGGTGAGGGTGTGGCGCGCGCCATGCGCCATGCCGCCGACGCAGATCCGGCGGTCGTCGGCCTCGACGGTCAGGCCCGGCTCGGTCAGCTGCACGAAGCTGGCGTAATCCACGCCATGCCCCGACAGCGGTTCCGAGAAGGTCGCGCAGATCCGCGGCCGCGTGGTGTCGGCCTCCACCGCGTGCTCGACGATGCGGAAACCGTATTTTCCCGCCGCCGCCTCGAGCAGTGCCGCGGTGTCGTCGCGCGGCTGGATCTGCTGGGCAAGCCGCAGCGCCTGCACCGTGTCCCGGCCGCGGTCGATCCTTTCGGCCGCCTGCCCCAGTTCCACCAGCGCCGTATGCCGCAGCGCCGGCGTCGCCGCCCGCAGGTAGCCGTTGACCGCCGCACGGAAGGCGCGGTCACGCAGCGCGTCCCGCGCAGCAGCATCCGCCTCGGCCGCGGCACGAAGTCGGCGGGCGTAGTCGATCCACGCCTCGGCCCGGTCCCCGGCATTCACCGCCGCTCCGGTGAAATTCGCGGCAGCCAGCAGGTCGCCGGCGGCCTCGGCCCGGCGGGCGCTGTCCAGATGCTCCTCGGCCGGGAAGCCGTTGACGGTATGTTCATTGGCCAGCAGGGCGGCCTGCTCCTTCGCGCGCGTCAGGTCGTATTCGGACAGGAAGGCAAGCTCGGCCGCGCGGCTGCGCGCGACCGCCTGCCGGGTCGGATCGGCCGCCACCGCCACCCCCGACAGCGCCCCCTGATAGGGCGACGAGTCGCCGGCGGCCGACTTCGGGAAGCACGAGCCGTTGCGTGAGTTGAAGGTGAACGCCCGGCAGTCCGCCCGCGACAGGCAGGCCCGCTCGCAGGCCTCGAGCGTGGTGTCGAGCAGCGTCGCCATGTCGCTGCCCGGAAGATCGGTGTCGGCGCTGAGCACGAACCGACGCTCGGGCAGCCAGTCCTGAGCGAGCGCCACCGAAGGAAGTGTCAGGCAGAGCAGGAGGGCAGACAGGAAACGGCTGATCGCACACATGGCTTCTACCTCCGCGGATGCGCGGAATGCTGTCACCGCCCCGACAGCGAGGCAAGGATTCTCGGCCGCTTCCTGTGGCGCGGTTAAAGGTAGATTCATGGTGCCGCCGCAACATGCCGGCGAGACGCGGCAGGACGGACGGATGGACATCGAACAGAGGCTGGCCAAGGAGCGCCGCGCAAGGCTGGCGGCAGAGCGCCTTCTGGAATACAAGCAGCGCGAGCTGTTCGCTGCCAACGAAAAGCTGGCGATGCATGCCCGCGCCCTTTCGGACCAGATCATCGAGCAGCGCGCGGTGGTGAAGGTCGCGCTGTCCGAGGCCGAGAAGCTGAAGGGACAGAACAGCCGCTTCCTTGACGAACTGGACCGGGCACATACCGCCGCCGTCATGGCCGAGCGTCGGCTGTGGGATTCGATCAACACCATCGGGGATGGCTTCGCGGTCTTCGATTCGCGTCTGAAGCTTGTTGCGGCCAACGAAGCCTACCTGGCGCATTTCGGAGGCCCGGCGCTGCGGCCGGGCATGTCGCTCGCCGACATGTTGCGGCTGGCGCTGGAGGAGGGCGTGTTCGATCTCGGCACGGAACCGTCCGAGGTCTGGACCGCCCGGATGACGCGCTGCTGGGACGACGAGCCGGGAGAGCCGGTCGTGCTGCACCGCCCCTGCGGCAGCTGGCTGAGGCTGGCCAACCGGCGGGCCCGCGACGGCGACATGGTCAGCCTTCTGATCGATATCACCGAACAGATGCGACTGCGGGCCGCCATCGATGCCATCCCGGACGGCTTCGTGCT
Source organism: Rhodobacter sp. CZR27 (assembly GCF_002407205.1). Lineage (NCBI taxonomy): Bacteria > Pseudomonadati > Pseudomonadota > Alphaproteobacteria > Rhodobacterales > Rhodobacter > Rhodobacter sp. CZR27. The sequence goes on from NZ_CP023548.1 coordinate 22,146, forward strand.
GTTCGACCGCAACGAGCGGCTGGTGCTCTGCAACGACCGCTATCGCGAGATCCACCCGAAATCGGCCGAATCGATGCAGCCCGGCGCCAGCTTCGAATCCATCCTGCGGCACGGGCTGGAGCGGGGACAGTATCGCGACGCCCTCGGGCGCGAGGAGGACTGGCTGGCCGCGCGGCTCGCCTCCTTCCGGGCCCTGGACGGCGCGAGCGAGCAGCAGCTGGACGACGGCCGCTGGCTGCGCGTGATCGAGCACGGAACGCCCGACGGCGGCCGCGTCGGGCTGCGCGTCGACATCACCGAGATGAAGCTGCAGCAGGAGGCGCTGGAGACCGCTCGCGCCGCGGCCGAGGCGGCCAGCCGCGCGAAATCAGCCTTCCTCGCCAACATGAGCCACGAGATCCGCACGCCGATGAACGGCGTCGTGGGCATGGCGGAACTCCTGTGCGAGACGCCGCTCACCGAGGACCAGCGCCTCTTTGCCGAGACGATCCGCTCGTCCGGCGAGGCGCTTCTGGTCATCATCAACGACATCCTCGACTATTCCAAGATCGAGGCGAACCGCCTGACGCTTCACCCCGAGCCCTTCGACTTCGAGCGCACGATCCACGAGGTCGCGATGCTTCTGCAGCCGCGCGCCCGGGCGAAGGGGATCGACCTGCTCATCGACTTCGACATGTTCCTGCCGACGCGCTACGTCGGGGATCCCGGGCGGCTGCGGCAGGTGCTGACGAACCTGATCGGCAATGCGGTGAAGTTCACCGAGCAGGGTCACGTCCTCATCCGCGTCGTGGGGCTCGAGGCCGAGCCGGGGCATCACGACCTGCATGTGACGGTCGAGGATACCGGCATCGGCATCTCCTCCGACAACCTCGAGCATGTGTTCGGTGAGTTCAACCAGATCGACGCCGAGACCAACCGCCGGTTCGAGGGGACGGGGCTGGGTCTCGCCATCACCCGCCGCCTGATCGAGCTGATGGAGGGCACGATCTGGGTCGACAGCGAATTGGGCCGCGGCTCGTGCTTCGGCTTCCGGCTGACGCTGCCGGCGGCCGATGACGCGGCCGCGCCGCCCCGGCCGCTGCAGGTGCACCGGGCGCTGGTGGTGGATGACCAGTTCATCAACCGCACCATCCTAGAGCGGCAGCTTTCGCCCTGCGGCATCGACGTCACGCTCTGCCGCTCGGGGGCCGAGGCGCTGGCGCAACTGGCCGTGGATGCGGGCTATGACCTGCTTCTGACCGATCACGAGATGCCCGACCTCGACGGGCTGGCGCTGGCCGACCGGGTCCGCGAGGCGGGCTGGACCATGCCGATCCTGCTGCTCACCTCGAATCCCTCCGGCGTCAGGGACAACCCGGCGATGCGTCACCTGTCCGGCATGCTGCAGAAGCCGCTGCTGCGCTCGGACCTCTACCGCCGGCTGCAGACGCTGACGGCGCCCGCGCCCGCGCCGGAACCGGAGCCGCCCCCGGCGGTGCCGTTGCCGCGTCGGATGCGGGTACTGGCGGCCGAGGACAACCGCACGAACCAGCTTGTCTTCCGCAAGATGGTCCGCGACCTCGACATCGACCTGACCTTCGCGGGCAACGGCCGCGAGGCGGTGGACCTGTTCCGGCAGCTGGACCCGGATCTGGTCTTCATGGACATCTCGATGCCCGAGATGGACGGACGCGAGGCCGCCCGCACCATCCGCGCGCTGGAGCCTCCGGGCCGCCGCGTGCCGATCGTGGCGCTGACGGCCCATGCGATGGAAAGCGACGCGGCGCAAAGCGCCACCGCCGGCATCGACCGCACGCTGACCAAGCCCCTGCGCCGCGCCGCCATTCTCGAGGCGCTGGCCGCCTTCTGCCCGGCCGAGGTGCGGCCACTGGTTCCGCAGGACGACGAGCCCGGATGAGCTTGCACCCGCCGGACCGCTCTGGCGCGGTCCGGCCCTGTCAGGAGGCGCGCAGGAAGACCGGCCGCTCCGGCGTGGAGAGCTCCGGTTCCCAGACGTAGCCGCCGGCGCGGAAGGACAGGATGGCCTCGGGATCCGTCAGGCGGTTCTCGGCGATGAAACGGGCCATGGCCCCGCGGGCGCGCTTGGCCCAGAAGCTCACGATCTTCTGCTCACCCGCCCGGTCTTCAAGGAAGACCGGCGAGATCACCGGCAGGCGCAGCGCCGCGCGATCGACCGCGGTGAAATATTCGACCGAGGCGCAGTTGACCAGCGTGCGGGCACCCGTTTCCTCGGACTGTTCGTTCAGCGCCCGGGCGATCCGGTCGCCCCAGTAGTCGTAGAGCGTGGCGCCGCGGGCGGTGGCGAGCCGCGTCCCCATCTCCAGCCGGTGCGGCTGGATCAGGTCGAGCGGGCGCAGCAGCCCGTAGAGGCCCGAGAGGATGCAGACCCGCCCCTGCACCCAGCGCAGGGCGTCGGCGTCCAGCGTCCGCGCCTCCAGCCCGGCATAGGTATCGCCGTCGAACAGCGCGAGCGCCGGCACTGCCTCGTCTCGCGCTTCGTGAAATGCCGCGAAGCGCGCGACGTTCAGCCGGGCGAGCGGTTCCGAGATATGCATGAGGCGGCGCAGGTCCGCGGCGGTCAGCCCGTGCGCCACCTTGGCAAGCTCGTCAGCCTCGGGCTGGAAGCGGGGCCGGCCGGGCTCCATCCCCTCGGGCAGCGCGAGCGCAGGCCGCGCCGCAAGGCGCTTGGCCGGCGACAGGACAACCAGCATCAGGCGTCCCTCAGCACGTCGAGGAACGCCTCGCCGAACCGCTCGATCTTCTGCGGGCCAAGGTCGCCGACGCGGTCGAGGTCGCTCAGCGTCGAGGGCCGCGCCTCGGCGATCCGGCGCAGCGCGCTCTGCGGCAAGCTGAGTGGCTTGCCGGTGCCGTCCGGCCCCCGCATCAGCGCCACCTGCACCTCGGACAGCCGATCGAAGACCTCTCCCGCATCCCGGCCCGCGAGGCGCCGCCGCTGGGGATGCATCTCTTCGGCCTCGCCGTTGATCACCGCAAGGAAGGTCGTGCCGTAGCTTTCCAGCTTCTTCGCGCCGACGCCCGTGATCCCCGCCATGTCGTCGAGGTCGCGCGGCCGCCGCTCCGCCATCTCGATCAGGGTGCGGTCGGTGAAGATGACGTAAGCCGGCACCCCCGCCGCCTCGGCCAGCGCGCGGCGCTTCGCCTTCAGGGCCGAGAGCAGCGGCGCGTCCTCTTCCGAGACCAGCGCGCGGGCCTGCGGTCGGCTGGCGGCCGCGCGCACCGTGTCGCGGCGCAGCGTGATCGCTTCCTCTCCGCGCAGGATCGGCCGGGCGCCCTCGGTCATGCGCAGGGCGCCGTGTCGCTCGGTATCGGGACGGATCAGATCGCGGCCCATCATCTGGCGGAACACCGCCTCCCAAGCCTGCTTGCTCAGGTCGCGGCCCACGGCGAAGGTCGGCAGCCGGTCGTGGCCCCGGTCGCGGACCTTGGCGGTCGCGTTGCCGGTCAGGATGTCGATCAGGTGGCCGGTGCCGAACCACTCGCCGGTGCGCAGGATCGCCGAGAGCGCCTTGCGCACCGCTTCGGTCGCATCGAAAAGCTCGGCCGGCCGGTCGCAAAGATCGCAGGTGCCACAGGGGGTGGAGGTCTCGCCGAAGTAGCGGAGCAGCACCTGACGCCGGCAGCCGGCCGCCTCGGCAAGGCCCAGAAGCGCGTTCAGCCGGGCGTGGTCGGCGGCCTTGCGGTCGGGGGGCGCCGCACCCTCGTCGATCTGCGCGCGGCGCAGGCGGATGTCGTCGGGGCCATAGAGGGTCAGGGTCTCGGCCGGTGCGCCGTCGCGGCCCGCGCGGCCGATCTCCTGATAGTAGCCCTCGATCGACTTCGGCAGGTCGGCATGCGCCACCCAGCGGATGTCGGGCTTGTCGATGCCCATGCCGAAGGCAACCGTTGCCACCACGATCAGCCCGTCCTCCTGCTGGAAGCGGATCTCGACCTGACGGCGCTCCTCGGCCTCCATGCCGCCGTGGTAGTGGCAGGCGGAATGGCCCGCCTCGCGCAGCGCCTGCGCCAGGGTCTCGGTCTTGGCGCGGGTGGCGCAATAGACGATGCCGGAGCGACCCTTGCGCGCGGCTGCAAAGTTCAGGATCTGCGCGCGGGGGTTCTGCTTCACCGCGAAGGCGAGGTGGATGTTCGGCCGGTCAAAGCCGCGCAGGAAGGTGGCGGGAGGAATGCTGTCGAAGAGCCGGGCGACGATCTCGTCGCGCGTCTCGGCATCGGCGGTAGCGGTGAAGGCCGCCAGTGGCACGCCGAGCGCGCGGCGCAACTCGCCGATGCGCAGGTAGTCGGGGCGGAAGTCGTGGCCCCACTGGCTGACGCAATGGGCCTCGTCCACCGCGATCAGGCTGACGCCAATGCGCCGCAGCAGGGTCAGCGCTCCCGGAGAGGCGAGCCGCTCGGGCGCCATGTAGAGCAGCCTGATCCGGCCGTCATCCAGCGCCCGGAACACCTCTTCCGTCTCGGTGTCGGTGTTGCCCGAGGTGAGCGCGCCGGCCTCCACCCCCGCCTCGCGCAGGGACCGCACCTGATCCCGCATCAGCGCGATCAGCGGCGAGACCACGAGGGTCACCCCCTCGCGACAAAGCGCGGGCAGCTGGTAGCAGAGCGACTTGCCCCCGCCGGTCGGCATGATGGCGAGCGTATTGCGCCCCGCGCGCACGGCTTCGACGATCTCCTCCTGCCCCGGCCGGAAGTCGGGGAAGCCGAAGACCTGATGGAGAAGCTCGCGCGGGGCCGGCATGGCGGAATCCGGGATCGTCCGGCCGAAGCCGGCAGTGTCGGGAAGGTCAGCGGATCAGAGGAAGGCGTAGGCGTTGTTCCGGATCACGATCTCGAGCGCGAAGATCGCGACCAGCACGATCAGCGGCGCAAGGTCCAGGCCCCCCATCGCCGGCAGGATGCGCCGGACCTTCGAATAGATCGGCTCCAGCAGGCGGTTCAGCCCGTCCCAGATCTGGCCCACCAGCGGCTGGCGGAGGTTCAGCACCTCGAAGTTGATGAGCCAGCTCATGATGATATGCGCGAAGATGATGAACTTCGCGATGCCGAGGATCAGCAGGAGGATCTGGAAGAGCGATATCATGGACGCGTCCTTCACGGAGAAACTTTGCCACAGGTATAGGCGGCCTCGCCAAAGGGCAACCTTGTTCCGCGGCGTCGCTTCTTGACGCCGCCCGCGGGCCATAGCACGGAGGGCGTGAAGGAGAGATTGATGTATCCCTACCTCCGCCTTTTCATGGAGATGCGCCGTTCGCGGAAGCTGAAACCGCTGCCTCTGGACGGCGTGCACCGGTCCTCGCACCGCTGCCTGCCATGGGATCTGGATCCCTGGAACGAGCTGAACAACGGTCGCACGCTCACGCTTTTCGACATCGGGCGCCTGCCGCTGATCCACCGGACGGGGATCGCCCGGGTCTGCGCCGAAAAGGGCTGGGGGCTGACGGTGGCGGGAAGCACGGTCCGCTACCGGCGCAGGGTCGTGCTGTTCGACCGGCTGGACATGGTCAGCCGCTGCCTGGGCTGGGACGGCCGGTTCTTCTACATCGAGCAGAGCCTGTGGCGGAAGGGCGACTGCACCAGCCACATGCTGTTGCGCACGGCCGTCACCTCGCGTTCGGGGATCGTGCCGCCGGCCGAGGTCGCCTCGCTGATGGGCGCCGGGCAGAGCCCGCCCTTGCCGGACTGGGTGTCCGGATGGATCGAGGCGGACGCGCTGCGCCCCTGGCCGCCCTCGCACTGAGGGCGCGGGCCGGCGGGGCGAAACCTGCAGCCTACGGAAGCCTCTGGCACGCGCGCCCGGCGCCGGTCCGGAACGTCGCTTGCGCCGCAGGGGCATTTCGGGCTTCATCCGCACGATCGGGCAGAGGGGCCATGGCACACGCGCGCAGACGAATCTGGGGCTGGTATTTCTTCGACTGGGCGAGTCAGCCCTACAGCACCCTGCTTCTCACCTTCATCTTCGCCCCCTACTTCTCCGAGGTTGCCCGCGCGCGCTTCATGGCCGAGGGGATGGACGCCACGGCCGCCGGCGCCGCCGCGCAATCCTGGTGGGCAACGGGCCTCGGGCTGTCCAGCATCGTCGTGGCGTTTCTCGCCCCCGTCCTTGGCGCGGTGGCGGACATCAGCGGACGACGGCTCGTCTGGGTCTGGGGCTTCTCGGCGTTCTACATCGCCGGCGCCGCCGGGCTCTGGCGCCTGACGCCCGAGGGGGGCGGACTCGTCTGGGCGCTCGCCTGCTTCGGGCTGGGCTTCATCGGCATGGAATTCGCGACCATATTCACCAATTCGCTGCTGCCCTCGCTGGGGCCGCGGCAGCGGATCGGCGAGATTTCCGGCTCGGGCTTCGCCTTCGGCTATGCCGGGGGTGTTCTGGCGCTGGCGGTGATGCTGCTGTTCCTGGCCGAGGGCGCGGCGACCGGGCGGACCCTGATCGGGCTGGAGCCCGCCTTGGGCCTCGACCCGGCCAGCCGCGAGGGCACGCGCGCGGTGGGCCCGTTCACCGCGCTCTGGTATGCGGTCTTCATGCTGCCCTTCTTCCTGTGGGTGAGAGAGCCGCCGGCCGTCCACCGGGGCGTCCGCCTGGGCGCGGCGCTGCACAGCCTCGGCGCCTTCGTGGCCAGCCTGCGCCACCGGGTCAGCCTTGCGGCCTATCTCGGCTCGTCGCTGCTCTACCGCGACGCGCTCAACGCGCTTTACGGGTTCGGCGGCGTCTATGCCTCGGGCGTGCTGGGCTGGAGCGTGGTGCAGATCGGCGTGTTCGGCGTGGTGGGCGCGGTCACGGCCGCCGTCGCCTCGTGGCTGGGCGGGAAGGCGGACGGACGCTGGGGGCCGAAGCCGGTGATCGTCGCGAGCATCCTGCTTCTGACATGCGTCTGCCTGCTGATTGTAGGCACCTCGCGCGACAGCCTGTTCGGTCAGCCGCTGCCGCCCGGCTCGCGGCTGCCCGATCTCCTGTTCCTGATCTGCGGCGCGCTGATCGGCGGGGCGGGGGGCGCGCTGCAGGCCGCCAGCCGGACGATGATGGCGCGCCACACCGCACCCGACCAGGCGACCGAGGCCTTCGGGCTCTACGCCCTTTCCGGCAAGGTCACGAGCTTCATCGCGCCTGCGCTGATCGCACTGGTGACGACCCTCAGCGGATCGCAGCGCGTGGGCATCGCGCCCCTGATCCTGCTCTTCCTTGCGGGGCTCGTTCTGCTACTCTGGGTGAAACCGGACGGTGAAGAACGGGCAGTATCATGATCCGCATCCTTTCCCTCATCCTCGCGCTGGGGATGGCGACGGCCGCGCAGGCCGAGCCGAAGGCCAACAAGCTGTTCGGGGCGCAGGTGCGGCCCTCGCAGCAGTCGCCGATGCCGGTGGGCAGCTACAATCGCGGCTGCGGCGCGGGTCTGGTGCAGATGCCGGAATCCGGGCCGACGTGGCAGGTGATGCGGCTGTCGCGCAACCGCAACTGGGGCCATCCCGAGATGATCGAGTTCCTGCAGGCGCTGTCGGTGGCGGCGCGGCAGATCGGCTGGGCCGGGCTCTATATCGGCGACATCAGCCAGCCGCGGGGCGGGCCGATGACCTCGGGCCATGCCAGCCACCAGATCGGGCTGGATGCCGATGTCTGGATGCTGCCGCCGCGGCGCCTCGACCTGACGGCCTCGGACCGCGAGAGGATCTCGTCCGTCGCGGTGCGCTCGGCCGACCAGCGGAGCGTGACCCCGAACTGGACGAGGGCGCACCACACCCTGCTGCGATCGGCCGCCTCGGACCCGCGCGTGGACCGCATCTTCGTCGCTGCCGCGGTGAAGCTCGAGATGTGCAAGACCGCCACCCGGGCCGATCGCGCCTGGTTGCAGAAGATCCGGCCGGTGCCCGGCCATGACACGCATTTCCACATCCGTCTGAAGTGCCCCGCCGGTGCGGTGGCATGCCAGACCCAGAAGCCCACGGTGGCGGAACTCTCCAATGGCGGCAGCGGCTGCGACGACACGCTGCTCTGGTGGGTGACCGACTACCTGGAGCCCCCGAAGGGACCGCAGAAACCCGCCCCCCGCACCCGCGGTGCGCGCGACTTCACCTTGTCCGACCTGCCTCAGCAATGCCGCGAAGTCCTCGCCTCGCGCTGACCGCGGGGCTCATGCTGGGACTTGCGCTGTGCAGCAGCGCGAGCGCGCCGCCCGTCGGAGGGACCGACTGCTTCGTCTGGCGCGAGGATGATGTCCTGTTCGGCGGGCTCTCGGCGATCGAGATGAGCGCGGACGGCCGCGAGATCACCGTCCTGTCGGATCGTGGCGCCTGGACGCGCGGCCACGTGCAGCGGGACGCTGCCGGGCGGATCACCGGCATCGAGGTGCCGCCGTTGCGCCCGCTGCTCGCCCGAGGGACCGCGCCACTTGCTCGCGCACGCAGTGACAGCGAGGGGCTGGCCATTGCGCCGGATGGCACCGCCTATGTGTCTTTCGAGGGGGCGGCGCGCGTGCTGCGCTACCGCGACCTGACGGGATCGGCGGTGAACCTTCGGGTGCATCGCGACTTTGCGCTGATGCAGGGCAACGCGGCGCTGGAGGCCCTGGCCATCGACCGCGACGGCAACCTCTACACCCTGCCCGAGCGCTCGGGCAGCGCGACACGGCCCTTCCCTGTCTATCGCTTCCGCGAGGGGCGCTGGGACCAGCCCTTCGCCATTCCCCGCCGCGGAGCCTATCTTGCCGTGGGTGCCGACTTCGGCCCGGACGGCCGGCTCTACCTGCTGGAGCGGCGGTTCCGTGGCCTGCTGGGCTTCGGAAGCCGCGTGCGCCGCTTCGAGCTGGGCCCGGCGGGCATCCTGTCGGAGGAGACGGTCTTCGAATCCCCCTCCGGGGTCTACGACAACCTCGAAGGGCTGGCGGTCTGGCAGGAGGCCGGCGGCGGCATCGTGATCAGCATGGTCTCGGACGACAATTTCCTGTTCGTGCAGCGCACGGAAATCGTCGAACACCGACTCGCGCATTGACAGGACCCGGTCCCCGGCGCTAGGCCGCGCTGTCCCCGCAGGGGGGCCAAGTCTCCGCGACCTTGTCAAAACGGAAAAAGTCATGACCCGCAGCCTGATCCCCGCCATCCTGGCGATGGCCGCCATCGTGGTGGCCTCGAACATCCTCGTGCAGTTCCTGTTCGGCCAGTGGCTGACGTGGGGTGCCTTCACCTATCCACTCGCCTTCCTCGTGACGGACCTCACCAACCGCCTGCAGGGCGCCGCTGCCGCGCGGCGCGTGGTGCTGGCGGGCTTCGCGACCGGCATTCTCTGCTCGCTGATCGGCACGCAGATCATGGGCGAGTTCGGCCCGCTCGTGACCCTGCGCATCGCGCTCGCCTCGGGGCTCGCCTTCCTCGTGGCGCAGATGCTGGATGTGACGGTCTTCGACCGGATGCGCCATAGCCGCCGCTGGTGGCGCGCGCCGCTGATCTCGACGCTGGTGGGGTCAAGCCTCGATACGGCGATCTTCTTCGGCGTCGCCTTCTCCGCCAGCCTCGTCTGGCTGGAACGGGGCAATGACGTGGCTTGGGCGAACGGGATTCTGCCGCTTCTGGGCATGGGTCCGGAGGCACCGCTCTGGGTTTCGCTGGCGGTCGCGGACTGGTCCGTCAAACTTCTGCTCGCTTTGGTGGCACTTCTGCCTTTTCGCATCATTGTGAGGCGGATGACCGCAGACGTTGCGTAATCATCATTTGACAAACACCAGATCTGTGCCACCTTTCCCCTATCGGCAACCATTTGAAAGGAGGTGATCCAGTGTCTAGAGTGATATTGGAGAGAAGTGTCGGGACAGCTTCCGGGGGTGTTTTCTGAGGGCAGCCCCTCTTAAAACAGACCGGATGTTGGGCTAGCTCCTAACTGGCTCATCTCCTTGGATCTCGGAAAGGGTCGCCACCCGTGGCGACCCTTTCTCCATTCCGAACGGCCGTTCATGTTGCGCATCACCGATACGATCACCCTCGCCGACTGGGAACTGACCGAGAGCTTCTCGCGCTCCTCCGGTCCCGGCGGGCAGAACGTCAACAAGGTCGAGACCGCGGTGGAGCTGCGGTTCGAGGCCGAGCGTTCGCCGCATCTGTCCCCGGCCGTGAAGGCGCGGCTGAAGCGGCTGGCCGGGCGGCGCTGGACGCAGGAGGGCGCCATCGTGATCCGCGCCGAGGAAACCCGCAGCCAGATCCGCAACCGCGAGCTGGCCCGCGAGCGTCTGGCCGAGCTGATCCGCGAGGCGCTGGTCGCGCCGAAGCGCCGGATCGCGACCAAGCCCACGCTGGGCAGCCAGCGCCGCCGGCTGGCCGCCAAGGCGATCCGCGGCGAGGTGAAGGCCGCCCGCAGCCGCGTCAGCGACGACGAGGCCTAGACCCGGACCTCGTAGGCCACCTGCTCGCCCACGCCGAAGACGCGCTTGTAGCGCTCGATCTCGTCGGCCGGGCCCATCGCCTTCAGCGGGTTGTCCGACAGCTTGACCGTCGGCCGCCCGTTGGCCGAGACCGCCTTGCACACGAGGCTGAACGGCGCCAGCGCATCGTCCTGCACCAGACCGCGGAAGTCGTTGGTCAGCATGGTGCCCCAGCCGAAGCTGATCTTCACCCGGCCAAAGAACTGGCGGTGCAGCTCCTCGATCTTCTCGACATCCAGCGCGTCCGAGAAGATCACCAGCTTCTTCTTCGGATCCTCGCCACGCTCGCGCCACCAGCGGATCGCGATCTCGGCTCCGACGGCCGGATCGCCCGAATCGATGCGGATCCCGGTCCAGGTCGAGAGCCAGTCCGGCGCGCGCTTCAGGAAGCCTTCCGTGCCGTAGGTATCCGGCAGGATGATCCGCAGGTTGCCGTCATGCTCCTCGTGCCAGTCGGCCAGCACCTGATAGGGTGCGCGCGCCAGTTCCTCATCCGTCTCGGCCAGCGCCGAATACACCATCGGCAGTTCGTGGGCATTGGTGCCGATCGCCTCGACCTCGCGCCGCATGGCGATCAGGCAGTTCGAGGTGCCGGTGAAGGCGTCGCCCAACCCCTCGCTCATGGCCTGCACGCACCAGTCCTGCCACAGGAACGAATGCCGCCGCCGCGTGCCGAAATCGGCGATCTTCAGCCGCTCGATCCGGCGAAGGCGCTCGATCTTCTCCCACAGCTTGGTCATCGCGCGGGCATAGAGCACCTGAAGCTCGAACCGGCCCAGATTGCCCAGCACGGCGCGGGAGCGCATCTCCATCAGCACCGCGAGCGCCGGGATCTCCCACAGCATGACCTCGGGCCACTTGCCCTCGAAGGTCAGTTCATACTGCCCGTCGCGCTTTTCCAGATGATAGGGCGGCATCTGCAGCCCCTCGAACCACTCCATGAAGTCGGGGCGGAACATCTGGCGCTTGCCGTAGAAGGTGTTGCCGCGCAGGAAGGTGCTCTCGCCGCGGCTGAGGCGCAGCGTGCGGATGTGGTCGAGCTGTTCGCGCAGCTCGCCCTCGTCGATCAGGTCGGCAAGGCGCACGCGCGAGGTGCGGTTGATCAGGCTGAAGCGGACAATGGTGTCCGGCTTGTTGCGGAACACCGACTGGCACATCAGAAGCTTGTAGAAGTCGGTGTCGATCAGCGAGCGGATGATCGGGTCGATCTTCCATTTGTGATTGTAGACGCGGGTGGCGATGTCCACCATCTCAGGCCTCCAGCCTTACGCCGGCGTCCAGCATCTGCGCCCGCATCGCGGCGAGCGAGCCGTTCAGGTCGATGGCGGCGCAGGCGCCTTCCAGCACCGTCACGCCGAAGCCCAGCCGCGCCGCGTCCAGCGCGGAATAGGCCACGCAGAAGTCGGTCGCCAGCCCCACGAGCGTCAGCGCCTCGATCCCGCGGCTGCGCAGGTAGCCTTCGAGCCCCGTGGGCGTGCGGCGGTCGTTCTCGAAGAAGGCGGAATAGCTGTCGATCTCGCGGCGGAACCCCTTGCGGATGATCAGGTCGGCCGCATCCGTGTCGAGGTCGGGGTGGAAGCCGGCGCCGGCACTTCCCTGCACGCAGTGGGTGGGCCACAGCACCTGCGGGCCATAGGGCATTTCGGTCAGGCTGAACGGCTCGGCGCCATGGCTGGCGGCAAAGGAGAGATGGCTCGCGGGGTGCCAGTCCTGCGTGAACACGCGGGCGGAGAATTCGGAGAGAAGCGCGTTGATGCGCGGTACGATCGCGTCCCCTCCTGCGACGGCAAGCGCGCCACCGGGGCAGAAGTCGTTCTGCACGTCGATGACGATCAGGGCTTCGGTCTTCGGCCGCATCTCCGCCTCCTTCGGCAAGGTCAGGAGTCACGGGGTAAGGAGTGCGCTGCAGGAGGTCAATGTTGCGCGTCGCCCGCCTGGCTTGACGCCGAAGCCGTGTCCGCGCCACAACAGGCGGGCCGGGACGCCGTTGCCCCGACACCTTTGCCGCCGGCGTGCTGTTCCTGGCCGCGCCCGCCGGGCGGATCATCGCCGGCCAGACCCTTCTGATCGAAGGCGGCGTGGTGGGGACGGGATGAAGCCTGACTGGATTGCGGTGGACTGGGGCACGACGCAGCTGCGCGCCTGGGCGATGGGACCCGAGGGTCCGCTGGCCGAGGCTGCCTCGGCCGACGGAACGGCGCAGCTTGCGCCCGACGAGTTCGAGCCGGCGCTGCTCCGCCTGCTGGACCCCTGGCTTCACGGCCGCGCGTCGGTGCCGGTCGTGGCCTGCGGCATGATCAACACGGAGGGCGGGGCCGAGGCGCGCTTGCGCAGCCTGCCCTGCGCGCCGGTCGATCCTGCCGCACTGGTGGCGGTGCCGATTGCGGACCCCCGCCTATCGGTCCGCGTCGTTCCCGGCCTCGGCCAGTCCGACCCCGCCGACGTGATGCATGGCGAGGAAACCCGGATCGCCGGCGCGCTCGCAGCGCTCGGGCGGTTCGACGGGGTGATCTGCCTGCCTGGCCCCAATTCGAAATGGGCGCAGGTTTCGGCGGGCGAGGTGGTCAGCTTCCGGACCTTCATGACCGGAGAGTTGTTCGCGCTGCTGTCGCAGCAGTCGGTGCTGCGGCCCGGTCTTGCCGGCGAGGGCTGGGACGAGGCCGCCTTCCTTGCCTCGGTGTCCGACGGGATCGCCCATCCGCAGAAGCTTTCCACGAAGCTCTTCGGGTTGCGCGCCGAGGCGATCCTGCGCGACCTGCCCGCGGCCACGGCACGGGCGCGGCTGTCGGGGCTGCTCATCGGGCTGGAACTGGCCGGCGCGCGGCCCTACTGGCTGGGCCAGCCGGTGGTCCTGGTGGGAGACGGGGCGCCCTGTGCCTCCTACGCCGCCGCGCTTGACGCGCAGGGCCATGCGCCGCGCAGGCTGTCGGGTGCGGCCTGTGCGCTGGCGGGCCTTGCCGCGGCGCGAGGTCAGGTCCGGATCGCGGCATCCGCCGGCACCGCGAGATAGGCAAAACCGTTCGGGCCGAGCGTCAGCCGCTCGCCCACCAGCCAGGCGGCCTGCGAGGGGCTGGCGAGGTCCTGCGCCCCGCTCACCCCGACCTCGACCGAGCCGGGGCCAAGGTTGAACACGCAGGCCAGCGCCCGGTCCTGCCAGGTGCGCAGGAACCCCAGCGCCGGCTCGGGCAGGTCGAAGAACCGGCTGCGGCCCCGGATCAGCGCAGGCTCGGCGCGGCGGAAGCCGAGCAACGCGCGGTAGGTCTCCAGCACCGAGCCGGGAACGCCCTTCTGCGCCGCCACGTTCCGCGCCAGTTGCGGCGGCTTCACCGGCAGCCACGGCCGGCCCACGGTGAAGCCACCCTGTGGCCCGCCGTCCCAGACCATCGGCGTGCGGCAGCCGTCCCGGCCCTTGTCCTCGGGCCAGAACCGCAGGCCCTGCGGATCGGTCAGTTCGCCGTAAAGCAGGTCGTCTGCGTCTGCCCCAGCTCCTCGCCCTGATAGAGGCAGACGGAGCCCTCGAAGCTCAGCAGCATCGCCGCTGCCAGCCGCGCCAGATCGTCAGGCGCGCCGTGGCCTGCCCAGCGGGTGACATGGCGCACCACGTCGTGGTTCGAGAACGCCCAACAGGGCCAGCCGTGCGGGGCGATCGCGAAGAATGTCTCGATCCGGCTGCGGAAATGGCCGGCGGTGAAGACCGGCGACAGCATCTCGAAGGTATAGGCCATGTGCAGCCGGTCCTTGCCGCTGGTGTAGTCCGCCATCAGCGCCATGGCGCGAATGCCCTCGGCCACCTCTCCCACCATCGCCCGGTCCGGATAGCCGTCCAGCAGTCGCCGCATCCTGAGCAGGAAACCCAAGGTCTCGCCCTGGGACTTCGAGAAGGCGTGGTCCTGCATGTCATAGGGGTTGATCGCCGGAAGCGGTCCGTTCAGCGGGCTTGGCGGGTTCGACCGCAACTGCGCGTCGTGGAAATAGAAGTTCACCGTGTCGAGGCGGAAACCGTCCACGCCGCGGTCCAGCCAGAAGCGCATCTGCTCCAGAAGCCAGTCCTGCACCGCCGGGTTGTGGAAGTTGAAGTCCGGCTGCGTGGCCAGGAAGTTGTGCAGGTAATACTGCCGCCGCCGCGTCTCCCATTCCCATGCCGGTCCGCCGAAGATCGACAGCCAGTTGTTCGGCGGGCTGCCGTCCGGCTTCGGATCGGCCCAGACATACCAGTCCGCCTTCGGATTGTCGCGACTGCCGCGGCTTTCCCGGAAGAACGGATGGTCCGAGGAGGAATGGCTCAGCACCTGGTCGATCATGACCTTCAGGCCAAGGTCATGCGCCCGCGCGACGAGGGCGTCGAAGTCGGTCATCGTGCCGAACAGCGGGTCGATCGCGGTATAGTCCGCCACGTCATAGCCCATGTCGCGCATCGGCGAGGGGAAGATCGGCGACAGCCAGATCGCATCCGCGCCAAGCCAGGCCACATGATCGAGCCGGGCGAGGATGCCCTTCAGGTCGCCGATCCCGTCGCCGTCCGAGTCCTGAAACGAGCGGGGATAGATCTGATAGGTCACCGAGCCGCGCCACCAGTCCGCCATGATCCCACCCTCCCTGCCGGGTCAGGCTAACCGGGCCCGGCCCGTTCCCCATCACGATTCGTCAAAGGGATCATCAGGAAATACCGATTGACCGGGCGCCGGGGGCGACGCACCCTGCGCCGCCGCCATCGGAGCCTGCCATGACCAAAGCCCCGCTCTTCACGCCCGTCCTGATCGCGGGCTGCATCATCCTCATGCTGGGCTTCGCGATCCGGGCGAGCTTCGGCGTGTTCCAGATCCCGATCGCCGAGGAATTCGGCTGGCTGCGGTCGGATTTCTCGATGGCGATCGCGATCCAGAACCTCGCCTGGGGCATCGGGCAGCCGATCTTCGGCATGCTGGCCGAGAAGTTCGGCGACCGCCGGGCGATCATCCTCGGCGCGCTGATGTATGCGGCGGGGCTGGTGCTTTCGAGCTTCGCCGTCACCCCGCTCCAGCACCAGCTGCTCGAGGTGCTGGTGGGCTTCGGCATCGCGGGCACCGGCTTCGGGGTGATCCTTGCGGTGGTCGGCCGCGCGGCGGCGCCCGAGCATCGCTCGCTCGCGCTGGGGGTCGCCACGGCGGCGGGGTCGGCCGGGCAGGTCTTCGGCGCGCCCGCGGCCGAGATCCTGCTGGGGTTCTATTCCTGGCAGGTGGTGTTCGTGATCTTCGCCGCCGTGATCCTTGCCGCGCTCTTCGCGCTGCCCTTCATGCGCGCGCCGGTGACGGCCACGAAGGCCGAGCTGGAGGAGTCGCTCGGCACCGTGCTGCGCCGGGCGTTCCGCGATCCGTCCTACACGCTGATCTTCGTGGGCTTCTTCTCCTGCGGCTACCAGCTGGCCTTCATCACGGCGCATTTCCCGGCCTTCGTGACCGAGATGTGCGGCGCGATCGACCCGAGGGGGCCGCTCGCCGCGCTGGGCATCACCACGACATCGGCGCTGGGCGCGGTGGCAATCTCGCTGATCGGACTGGCGAACATCGTGGGCACGGTGACGGCCGGGTGGCTGGGCAAGCGCTATTCCAAGAAATACCTGCTTGCGGCGATCTATGCCGGGCGGACGCTGGCGGCGGCGCTGTTCATCATGCTGCCGATGACGCCCGCCTCGGTCCTGATCTTCTCGCTGTCGATGGGGGCCTTGTGGCTGGCCACCGTGCCGCTGACCAGCGGGCTTGTCGCGCATCTTTATGGCCTGCGCTACATGGGCACGCTTTACGGCTTCGTCTTCCTCAGCCACCAGCTTGGCAGCTTCATGGGCGTCTGGCTGGGCGGGCGGATGTATGACCTGACCGGCGGCTACACGATGGTTTGGTGGATCGGTGTGGGCGTCGGCGCCTTCTCGGCCATCGTCCACCTGCCGATCCGCGAGGATCGCGGCGGCGCGCTGCAAGCGGCCTGACCGTTCACGAAGCGCGAAATGAGCGGGCGTTCCACGCCCGACCGGCCTTGCCCCCGCAAGGGGCATGGCTATACCTCGACAGCCTTTTGAGGAGGAGACGCGATGCGTGCCGGGATAGCCTGTCTCGTATTGGCCTATGTGCTGAGCCAGTTCTACCGTGCCTTCCTGGCGGTGATGACCCCGGTGCTGAAGGCCGAGCTGGGCATCACCTCCGAGGATCTGGCGGCGGCCTCGGGCATCTGGTTCCTGGCCTTCGCGCTGATGCAGTTCCCGGTCGGCTGGGCGCTGGACCGGATCGGGCCACGGCTGACCTCGATGGCGCTGCTGTCGCTGGGCGGCGCCGGGGGCGCAACGGTCTTCGCGCTGGCCGAGGGGCCGGTCGCGATCATGGTGGCGATGGGCCTGATCGGCATCGGCTGCTCGCCCGTGCTGATGGCGAGCTACTACATCTTCGCGCGGTCCTTCCCGCCGGCGGTGTTCGGCACGCTGGCCGGTGCGGTGGTGGGCATCGGCAGCCTCGGCAACATCGCGGGCTCGCTGCCGCTGGCCTGGGCGGTGGATGCCTTCGGCTGGCGCGAGACGCTGTTCGCACTGGCTGCGGTGACGCTGGCGGTGGCCGCCGCCATCGGCCTAATGGTGCGCGATCCCGCCCGGGTCGAGGGGGAGGCGAAGGGCTCGGTCCTCGACCTGCTGAAGATGCCGCTGCTCTGGCCGGTGCTGATCATGATGGTGGTCTGCTACGCCCCTGCCGCGGGGCTGCGCGGGCTGTGGATCGGCCCCTACTACGCCGATGTCTTCGATGCCTCGGCAGGACAGATCGGCACGGCGACGCTGGTGATGGGGCTGGCCATGGTGGCGGGCAGCTTCGCCTACGGGCCGCTCGACCGGCTGCTCGGCACAAGGAAGGGCCTGATCCTGGGCGGCAACCTGATCGTCGGCCTCTGCCTTCTGGCGCTTTGGGCCATGCCCACGGCCAACGGCTGGACGGCGCTGGCGCTGTTCGCGGGGATCGGCCTCTTCGGCGCCTCGTTCCCGATGGTGATCGCCCATGGCCGGGCCTTCGTGCCGCCGCACCTGCTGGGGCGCGGGGTGACGCTGCTCAACTTCTTCGGCATCGCGTCGCCCGGCCTGATGCAGTTCGCGACCGGCAGGTTGCATGCCTCGGTGGCGCCCACCCCGCCCGAGGCGCCCTATGCGGCGCTGTTCCTGTTCTTCGCGCTGTTCGTGCTGGCGGGCTGCGCCGTCTATGCCTTCAGCCGCGACCGGACGGACTGACTTCCCGCCCGCATCCATCTGCGCTAACCAAGGCGCGGGGGGTAGGCCATGTCAGTCAATGTCGCCGGGATCGAGGTCATCGCGCCGAACCTCAAGCGCCGCCTGTCGGGGGTGACGGCCACGATCGCGCGGCTGGTTCCGGTTCAGGCGCGGATGATCGGCATTGCCGCGACCGGCCCCGGCCTGCCCGACAGCCTGCCTCACCTGCCGCTGTGGCGCCTGCCGCTTTTGCAGCGCGACCGCTGGCGGGTCTGGCACGCGCGGCGCAACACCGAGATGCTGATGGGGCTGGTGCTGCGCCACGTCTTCCGGCGGCGGCTGAAGCTCCTGTTCACCTCGGCCTCGCAGCGCAGGCATACCGGTTATACCCGCTGGTTGATCGGTCGGATGGATGAGGTGGTCGCGACCTCGCGCCGGACGGCGCGCTATCTGGAGCGGCCTGCAGAGGTGATCCTGCACGGCATCGACACCGAGAGCTTCCGCCCTGGCGACCGGGCCGAGGTCCGGGCCCGGCTGGGCCTGCCGCAGGCGGTGCTGGTCGGCTGCTACGGCCGGATCCGGGCGCAGAAGGGCACGGATGTCTTCGTCCACGCCATGATGCGCCTGCTGCCCACGCGCCCCGGCGTGGCGGCGGTGGTGATGGGCCGCGCGGTGGGCGAGCATCAGGCCTTCCTCGACGCGCTGAAGGCCGAGATCGCGCAGGCGGGGCTGGCCGATCGCATCCTGTTCCTCCCCGAAGTCACCGTGGACCGGATGCCCGACTGGTATCGCGCGCTCGACCTCTACGTGGCGCCGCAGCGGTGGGAGGGGTTCGGGCTGACCCCGCTGGAAGCCATGGCCTGCGGCGTGCCGGTGGTGGCCACCCGGGTCGGCGCCTTCGAGGAACTGGTGGATGACGCGACGGGCCTGCTGATCCCGCCTGGCGACGTCGAGGCGATGGCCGAAGCGGTGGCGCCGCTGCTGGATGACGCCTCCTTGCGCGCCCGCATGGCCGAGGCCGCCCGCGCCCGAACGCTGGCGGGCTTCCGCATCGAGGACGAGGCCGCGGCGCTCGTCGCCCTCTATCGGAGACTTCTCGCGTGAACCGGCTGAGCTTTCTTCTCGCCCGCACCCTGCGCCGCGAGGCGCCCCTTGCAGCCCTGTCGCTGTCTGAAGACGCGCTGCTGGCCCGCTTTGCCACCGAGCGCATCGCGCTGGTGGGCAATGCGCGCAGCCTGTCGGGGACGAGCTTCGGCGAGGAAATCGACGCCGCGGATCTGGTGATCCGGCTGAACCGGGCGCCGATGCCCTCGGCCACCAGCCACGGAACGCGGACCGACGCGCTGGCACTCGCCACGTCGATCAAGGCCGAGGCGCTGGAGCGGCTCTCGCCGCGCCTGACGCTCTGGATGTCGCACAAGCGGAAGCGCCTGCCGTGGCATGTCGCGATCCGGCGCGGGTTCTACCTGCACCCGCGCGAGGATCATGCCGACCTGAAGCAGCGCCTCGGCGCACCGCCTTCGACGGGGCTGATGATGATCGACCTGCTCGCCCGCAGCCGGGCGGCCGAGGTGACCCTTTTCGGCTTCGACTTCTTCGCCAGCCTCTCGCTGACCGGCAGCCGCAGCGCGGATCGGGTGCCGCACGACTTCGCCGCCGAGGCCGCCTTTGTCCGCGACCTGTTGCAGCGCGACCCGCGCTTCGCGCTGCGTTCGGCCCAGACCTGATTCCCCTTTTACCGTGACCCCTCATGCGCTATGGGGGCGCGTCATTCCGACATCAGAAGGGGTCCCCGATGGGCTACAGGGTCGTCGTCGCGGGTGCCACGGGCAACGTGGGCCGCGAAATGCTGAACATCCTCGCCGAGCGCGAGTTTCCGGTGGATGAGATTGCCGCTCTCGCGAGCCGCAAGTCGCTCGGCACCGAGGTGAGCTTTGGCGACAAGACCCTGACGACCAAGGACCTCGACACCTTCGACTTCACCGGCTGGGACATCGCGCTGTTCGCGGTGGGCTCCGAGGCCACGAAGATCTACGCGCCCAAGGCCGCGGCCGCCGGCTGCGTGGTGATCGACAACTCATCGCTCTACCGCTACGACCCGCAGATCCCGCTGATCGTGCCGGAAGTGAATGCCGACGCGATCGAGGGCTACAAGGCGAAGAACATCATCGCCAACCCCAACTGCTCGACCGCGCAGATGGTGGTGGCGCTGAAGCCGCTGCACGACCGCGCGAAGATCAAGCGGGTGGTGGTCTCGACCTACCAGTCGGTCTCGGGCGCCGGCAAGGCCGGCATCGACGAACTCTGGGACCAGACCAAGGGCGTCTACGTCCCCGGGCAGGAAGTGGCACCGTCGAAGTTCACCAAGCAGATCGCCTTCAACGTGATCCCGCACATCGACACCTTCATGGAGGACGGCTCCACCAAGGAAGAGTGGAAGATGGTGGCCGAGACGAAGAAGATCCTCGACAAGAACGTCAAGGTCACCGCGACCTGCGTCCGCGTGCCGGTCTTCGTGGGCCATTCGGAATCGATCAACATCGAGTTCGAGGATTTCCTGGACGAGGACGAGGCGCGGAGCATCCTGCGCGAGGCGCCCGGCGTGCTGGTGGTCGACAAGCGCGAGCCCGGCGGCTACATTACCCCCGTGGAATGCGTGGGAGATTACGCCACCTATGTCAGCCGCATCCGGCAGGATTCCACGATCGATAACGGCATCAATCTCTGGTGCGTGTCGGACAACCTGCGGAAGGGCGCTGCGCTCAATGCGGTGCAGATCGCCGAAGTGCTTGGCAACCGGTGCCTGAAAAAGGGATGAGTGCATGGTGAAGGCAGGTTCGGCCATTGTTGCAGGGGCAGCGCTCGCGGCGCTCCTTGCGGTCGCCGGATCTGCCCAAGCCGAACAGCGCTCGTTCAGCATCTTCGCCGGGATCCTGACCGACAACACCTGGGAGGACTATTTCCTCACTCCCTGGGAAACCGATCCGCAGGACCCCGGCCTTCTGGGCATCGCCTTCACGCAACCGCTCGGCCGCGGTTTCGACACCCGCTTCGGCGAGGTCCGCTGGGAGATCGAGTTCCAGATCGTCCGCCATGCCGGCGTGCAGTCGAACTGGGAATTCAACCTGCCCATCGCGGCCCGGCTGATGCCGGAGAAGCCGGTCCTGGGCGTCTTCGACACGATGGCCTTCGGGATCGGCCCCTCGCATGCCGACAAGGAACCCGCGCTGGAACTGGCGCGGGGCGATGCGGCGCAGAAGGATCAGGTCTACTGGTATGCCGAGGTCGAGCGCCGCTCGCGCGAGCGTGACTGCTGCAGCTTCTTCGCCCGCATCCACCACCGCTCCGATGCCTATGGCCTCATCGGCGAGGGCGGTTCGTCGAACGGGCTGGTCGTGGGGATGCGGACGACCTTCTGAGCCGGCGCCGGCTCAGACCGGCACGAACCCCACCGACGGCACATACTGCTCCAGCCCGCCCTCGCCGATATGGGTCCACAGGCCGTGCAGCGTAAGCAGGTCGTTCTCGACCGCCTCACGCACGAAGGGGAAGGTCATCAGGTTCGCGAGGCTCACGAGGACGGCCTCCTTCTCCAGCGCCTCGACGCGCTCCGCCTCGGGCAGGTCCTTCACCCGGTCGTAGCCGGGGCGCAGGATGTCCATCCAGCGGCCGACGAAGCTCGACCGGTCCTCGAGTTCAGGCGCCCGGCCGGAGCACATGTCGTGGCAGCCCTTCACGCCGCCGCAGTTCGAATGGCCCAGCACCACGATATGGGCCACCTTCAGGGCCGTCACCGCATATTCCACCGCGGCCGAGGTGCCGTGCGGCTCGCCATCCGGGCTGTAGGCCGGCACGAGGCTGGCGATGTTGCGGTGGATGAAGAACTCGCCCTCGTCCGCGCCGAAGATCGAGGTGACATGCACGCGCGAGTCGCAGCACGAGATCACCATGGCGCGGGGATGCTGCCCGCTTTCGGCCAGTCGCCGATACCATGCCTTGTTGTCGGCATAGGTCGTGGCCCGCCAGCCATAGAAGCGCTGGGTCAGGTAGTTCGGAAGCGGCCTCGCATTGTGCATCGCATCATCCTCAGTCGGTCCACGCGCCTGATTAGGGCGGGACCCGGGAAAATTCGAGGGATTTCTTGTAGCACCCGAAACCTTTTCTTCAGCAGGGGAAGCCAGTCTCGGGGCGGGTGTGACAAGAGGTAGGGTAAGATGACCTGCATGATTACGGCGCTTCGGCCGGTGGACCGCGTGCGCCAGGATGCCGAGCCGATTGCCGCGATGTATCGCGAAATGGGCACGAAAGCCGCCGAGCAGATCGTGAACCGCGCGCTGGGAGAGCTTGCGCTGACGATCTCGGGCCTGTCGCAGCAGGTCCGCTCGCGCGATCTGGCCGAACTTCCGCGCCGGTTGCGGCGGCTGCAGCGGATGTCGGAGAACCTCGGGATGGTCAGTCTGGGGCTGGTCGCGGCGGATGCGCGCAGGGCCTTCGAGGTGAACGACACGACCGCCTTCTCCGCCATCTGGGCGCGGCTGATGCGCGTGGCCGAACGGTCGCTTGCAACCGACAAGGACCTGCTCGACCAGAGGTCGTGATCCGGCGACGGGGCGAATGATCCCGGCCGTGGCAACCGACGGGGTTGCGGGCACCGGGGGAACGGCTAGGCTCGCCACGATTGTCCTGCCTGCGGAACGCGCCATGCCCCTTGCCTTCGCCGATCCCTCCGCGCCCTCGCGGCCCGTCCATGTCGTCGCCTCGGAGGCGCTTGCCGACTGGCGCGCCACGCAGCCCGAGCCGGTCCGGGCCTGGCTGGCCGCGACGGGGTTCGAGGCCTCGCTGGGCGAACTGCGCCTCGTGCCTTCGACCGAGGGGGGCATCGCCGCGGCCGTGGTGGGCTTCGGCACGGCGCGGTCGCGGGCGCGCAGCCGCTTCGGGCTGGCGCGGGGCCTCGCCGCCCTGCCGGAAGGCGACTGGCATCTCGAAGGCGACCTGTCGCCCGCGGAGGCCGCCGAGGCCGCGCTGGGCTGGCTGCTCTCAGGCTATGCCTTCACGCGCTACAAGGCGGCCGGTGCGGTCAAGGCCCGGCTCAAGCTGCCCGCCGGCTGCGACGGGGCGCGCCTTCTCGCCATGGCCGAGGCCGAGGTTCTGACCCGTGACCTGATCAACACGCCCGCCTCCGACATGGGGCCGCAGGAGCTGGAGCAGGCCTTCCTGGCACTCGCCGACCGCTTCGGCGCCGAGACCATGGCGATCCGCGGCGACAAGCTGATCGAGCGCAACTTCCCGATGATCCATGCCGTCGGCCGCGCCTCGCCCCGCGAACCGCGCCTGCTCGAGATGCGCTGGGGCGAGCGGGGCCCGCGGCTGACGCTGGTCGGCAAGGGAGTCTGCTTCGACACCGGCGGCCTCGACATCAAGCCGTCCTCCGGCATGCTCTTGATGAAGAAGGACATGGGCGGCGCGGCGACGGTGATGGGGCTGGCGCAGATGATCATGGCGATAGACCTGCCGGTTCGCCTGCGCGTGCTGGTCCCGGCGGTCGAGAATGCGATCTCGGGCAATGCCATGCGGCCGCGCGACATCCTGACCTCGCGCAAGGGCTTGACGGTCGAGGTGAACAACACCGATGCCGAGGGGCGGCTGATCCTCGCCGATGCCCTAGCGCTTGCGGATGAGGAGCGGGCCGACCTGATCGTCTCGATGGCGACTCTGACCGGCGCGGCCCGTGTCGCGGTGGGGCCGGATCTCGCGCCGTTCTACACCGACGACGAGGCGCTGGCCGCAGCACTGCAGGCCGCGGCGGCCCCGGCCTGCGATCCGGTCTGGCGGATGCCGTTCTGGGAGCCCTACGAGCCACTGATCGAGCCGGGTATCGCCGATCTCGACAACGCACCCTCCGGCGGCTTCGCGGGCTCGATCACGGCGGCGCTGTTCCTGCGCCGCTTCGTCGCGAACCCGCGCTACATGCATTTCGACATCTATGGCCACACGCCCTCGGACGCGCCGGCGAGGCCCAAGGGCGGCGTGGGGCAGGGGGCCCGCGCGCTGTTCACCGCCCTGCCGCAGATGCTGGGGCTGTAATGGACCGGCGGTTGACGCCCTTCAGCGGGCAAGTGGCGCATGTCTCGCTGAAAGACAGGGTTCGGGCGGAGCGCTTCACTGAAGGAGAGCCCGCCGCGGTCGCCGTGCCGCTGGCGGATCTGCTCTCCAGCCCCGGGGGGGCGCGGGATCGGCAGCTGCTGATGGGCGATGCCTTCCTCGTGATCGACCGGTGCGACGGGCATGCCTTCGGCCAATCCGCGAAGGACGGCTATTGCGGCTGGCTGGAGGAGGAGGCTCTCGGTTCCGCGGCACAGCCCACGCATGTCGTGGCGGTTCCGGCCACCCATCTCTACCCCGAACCAAGGGTTCAGGCCCGCGAACTAGCCGGTCTCAGTTTCGGCGCAAGGGTCGTGGTCATCGGCGAAGCGCGAAACTTCCTTGAGACAACGGCGGGATGGTGCCCGGCCATGCATCTGCGGCCAGTGGATGCGCCTTTCGATGACCCGGTGGAGGTGGCGCGGCTGTTCTTCGGCACGCCCTATCTGTGGGGCGGCAACAGCCGGGCGGGGATCGACTGCTCGGGTCTGGCGCAGGCGGCGCTGCTGGCCTGCGGCATCGACTGCCCGGGCGACAGCGACCTGCAGCAGCGCATCGGCACCGAGGTGGCCGAGCGCGACCTGCGTCGCGGCGACCTGCTGTTCTGGAAGGGCCATGTCGCGATGGCGGTTGACGCCGAGCGGATGATCCATGCCACCGGCTATGTGATGGGCGTGATCGAGGAGGAGATTGCCGCGGCCGTGGCGCGGATCACGGCCGAGGGCGGTGGGCCGGTCGTCGCGCGCCGCCGGCCCTAGACAGGATCGCGCTGCCAGCCGGGATCGAAGGCTACGCGCTCGCAGCCGGCGAACCGCGCCATGCGGTCAAGCTCGGCCTCGAGCCGGCCAAGCCGTCCGGCGCCCAGACGGATGCCGGGCTCGGGCCAGAGCGCGCGGACCTGCAGCGTGCCGCGGTCCCGCCGGGCCTTCATGTCGATCCGCCCGATCAGGCGCCCGCCCTCGAGGATCGGGAAGACGTAATAGCCGAAGGTGCGCTTCGGTTCGGGCACATAGATCTCGATGCGGTAGCGGAAGCCGAACAGCCGCTCGGCGCGGTTCCGGTCGCGCAGCGCCGGGTCGAACGGCGAGAGGATCCGGATGCGCGAGGGCGGCTCGGGCGCGGCCTGTGCCTGTTCGACCAGATCGGGGCGGGCGTAGCTGCGGCGAAGCGTGCCGTCGGCGCCCTCGATGCGGACCTCGACGATCCGGCCCTGGGCAAGGGCGTCATGGCACCACGCCTGCGCCTCGGCCGGGGTTGCCGCCGCCCAGAAGGCGGCGAGTTCGCCCGACGTGGCGAAGCCCAGCCGGGCGAGCGCCGCCGAACAGGCCCAGTCGATCGTGGCCGCGTCGCCGGGATCCTGTGCAAGGATCTCCTCCGGGATGACGCGGGAGGTGAGGTCATAGACCTTCCGGAAGGCGTCCCGCCGGGTGATCGACAACTCTCCCACACGCCAGAGATATTCCAGCGCCGCCTTGGACGGATGCCAGTCCCACCAGCCGCCGGTGCCGCGCGTCTCGTCCTCGCCGACGTCGGAGGCCGAGACCGGGCCACGCTCGGCGATGCGGGCAAGGACGGTCTCGAACTGGTCCTCGAAGCCGTCGCGCTGCCATCCGCGCCAGCGCGCCAGCAGCCGCGGCCGGTCGCGCCGGAAGCGGTGGCGCCAGAACGGGAAGAAGCGCGTCGGGATGACGGCCGCGTCATGGGTCCAATGCTCGAAGAGGCCGCGCCGCGCGAGAAGCGGGTCCAGTCCGTCCTGCCGATAGCTCTGGCGGCGCGCGAAGAGGATCATGTGATGGGCGCGCGCCACCGTGGCGATGCTGTCGAGCTGCACGAAGCCCAGGCGGTCGATCAGCGCCTGCAGCGCGTCACCCCTGGCCGGGCCGATGGGCGGCTCGGCCAGGGCGTGAAGATGCAGGAACAGCCGCCGCGCCAGCGGATTGGGCAGGGTCAGCACTGCCCGTCAAAGGCCGGTTTCGGCGGCGATCTCGGCCCGGCTTTTCCGGGCGCGCTCGGTGGCGGATTTCAGCTGGCCGCAGGCGGCCATGATGTCCTCGCCGCGCGGGGTGCGGATCGGCGAGGCATAGCCCGCCTTGTAGATGATGTCGGCGAAGGCCGCGATCCGCTCGGGCGTCGAGCGGCGGTAGGGCGCGCCGGGCCATTCGTTGAACGGGATCAGGTTGATCTTGGCCGGGATGCCCGCAATGAGCTTCACCAGCCGACGCGCATCGGCGTCGCTGTCGTTGATCCCGTCGAGCATCACGTATTCGAAGGTGATCCGCTCGGAGTTCGACAGGCGGGGATAGTCGCGCAAGCTGTCCAGCAGGGTGCGGATGTTCCACTTCCTGTTGATCGGCACGAGAATGTCGCGCACGGCATCTGTCGTGGCGTGGAAGGACACGGCGAGCTGGCAGCCGATCTCTTCCGCGGTGCGGGCGATCTCTGGCACCACGCCCGAGGTCGAAAGCGTGATCCGGCGGCGCGAGAGCGTCAGCCCTTCGCCGTCCATCACCACCTTCATCGCGTCGCGGACATTCTCGAAATTATAAAGCGGCTCGCCCATGCCCATCAGCACGAGGTTCGACACCAGCCGCGTCTCGTCCTTCGGCGCGCCACGCTCGGGCCACTCGCCGAGATCATCGCGCACCAGCATCAGCTGGCCCACGATCTCGCCCGGGGTCAGGTTGCGCACCAGCTTCTGCGTGCCGGTGTGGCAGAACGAACAGGTCAGCGTGCAGCCGACCTGGCTCGAGACGCAGAGCGTGCCGCGGCCTTCCTCGGGGATGTAGACGGTCTCGACTTCGTGGCCGCCGGCGATGCGGACGAGGTATTTCCGCGTGCCGTCCGAGGAGATCTGCCGGCTGACGACCTCGGGAAGGGCGATGGTGAAATGCTCGGCCAGCAGGGCGCGGTAGTCCTTGGCGAGGTTCGTCATCTGCGCGAAGTCGCGCACGCCCCAGTGGTAGACCCATTGCCAGACCTGCCCCAGCCGCATCTTCGCCTGCCGCTCCGGCGTGCCGGCGGCGATCAGGGCTGCCTGAAGCTGCTCGCGCGTCAGGCCGACGATGTTGGTCAGGCCACCCTCGGCCGGCTTGCGCGGCAGGGTCAGCACGTCCTGAGTGATCGGAGCGGTGGCGGTCATGGCAAGCCTCGGGAAGCGGGGAAGCGCCTCATATAGGGGATTCGCGGCGAAAACGAAACCCGTATGAGAGCGGGAGGCCCAAACACAAACGCCCCGGCCAGGGCCGGGGCGCGGAGAAGCCCTTGGGACCCTGCTTACTTGCAGCGGGCCTCGGCGTCGGTCATCGCGGCGGTGAAGCCCGAGAGCGAGAAGGTGTCCTTGGTCTGCGTGCCGCGGGCCGAGCGCGCGGTCATCACGGCGGTGCTGCCGCGCTTCATCGAGGCCAGCAGCGCCGCATCGTCCTGCGCATTCGCCGGCCAGGCCCACTCGCCGTCGGTGAAGAGTTCGAAGGTCGACCCGCCGATGTTGACGTTCACCGTCGATCCGGGCGCGAAGGGATAGCCGCCGGTGAAGGACACTTCGCCCTTGGCGCCGGCTCCGGGCCGGTAGGTCACGAACAGCAGGATGTCGCCGCGTTTCACGGACACGGGCTTGCCGTCGCGGGTGCTTTCGGTCTGCTTCGGGCTGGAAACGCCCCAGCATTCCTTCGGCGATTCCTCGGTGAAGACGCTCCAGTCGGTCTTCGTGGCCACCCGGTTGGTGGATTCCTGAGCCGCCACGCCCGTCGCGAGACCGGCCAGCGCGATTGCCGCTGCCGAGAGCAGGCGCCCCATCGTGGTCCTCATGTCGTTCACAGCCTCCAGCTGCCAGTGCCTCTGCCCGCCCCATGCCGCCTTGAGGCGTGCTTTTCCTGTGGCGCAGGGCGTTTCAACCCGATAACGCTTCTTAGCGCAAGCATCCCGCGCCTAGAAAGCCCCCTTGGGCACAAAATCGCGCAGCTGTGAGGGGGACGGATGGCAGAACCTGTCCGCATGGTCGAACTCTGGCGGGGCGGTCTGCTGGAAAGCTGGCATGTCGGCCATGCCGTGATCTGGAGCGACGACGGCGGGCTGGTGGAGGCCTGGGGCGACCCGGACACCGTGATCTTCCCGCGCTCGTCCTGCAAGATGATCCAGGCGCTGCCGCTGCTGGAAAGCGGCGCGGGCGAGGCGCTTTCGACCGAGCGGCTGGCGCTGGCCTGCGCGAGCCATCAGGGCGCCGCGCTGCATGTCGGGCTGGTGCGGCGCTGGCTTCTCGACATCGGGATGGACGAGGCCGACCTGCGCTGCGGCGCCCATGCCCCGGCGGATATCGAGGAGCGGGACCGGCTGATCCGGGCCTGGGAACGTCCCTGCCAGATCCACAACAACTGCTCGGGCAAGCACGCTGGGTTCCTGATGCTGGCAAGGCACCTGCACGCCGGGCCGGAATATGTGGCGCCGGACCATCCGGTGCAGCTGGCCGTCCGCTCCGCCTTCGAGGAAGTGACGGGCGAGACGAGTCCCGGCTTCGGGATCGACGGCTGCTCGGCGCCGAACTTCGCGACCACCGTCGCGGGCCTCGCGCGGGCCATGGCGTTCTTCGCCGGTGCCGTAGAAGGCAGCGGCGCACGTGCCCGGGCCGCCGCCCGGCTGACCGAGGCAATGATAGCCCATCCCGACCTGGTGGCGGGCGAGGGTCGCGCCTGCACCGAGCTGATGCGCGCGATGCGCGGCCGCGCGGCCATCAAGACCGGGGCCGAGGCGGTCTTCGTGGCCATCGTTCCCGGGCGGCGGCTGGGCATCGCGCTGAAGATCGTCGATGGCTCGACCCGCGCCTCCGAGGCCGCCATTGCGGCGCTGCTGGTGCGGCTGGGCCTGCTCGATCAGGATCACCCCGCCACGCTGAAGCGGCTCGATGCCGTGCAGACCAACTGGCGCGGGTTCGAGACCGGCATCCTGCGCGCCGCTCCGGGTTTCCCCTGAACGCAGGCAGGAGACCCCGGACGCGGGTCCGGAGCCTCCGCCGCACTCGGCCGGTTTGGGCGACAGGCAGGGGACAGTTTATGCCATTCGCCGGAACCGGTCACTCGTCACGAGATGTCACCATGGCCGGCAAATGCGGCCCGCCGGGGGTCGATCCATGGCCTTTTGCGGGCTTTCCGCGCCGTGGTCGCCGCATCGCGGCGGGCAAGCGGTCTTGCCATGCCGGGCTGATTGCGTCAGCCTCGAAGGATGACTGTCCAGCCGCCGATCCCCTTCGCCCCGCACAGCCTCGACCAGGTACGGTTCGACCGGCAGGAACTGGGGCTGATCCTCGCTCTCTATGGCCGGATGGTGGCGATGGGAGAGTGGCGCGACTACGGCATCTCCCACCTGCAGGACATGGCGGTCTTCTCGGTGTTCCGGCGGACGGCGGAAAGCCCGCTCTACCGGATCGAGAAACGCCCGAGGCTCCGCACCCGGCAGGGCATGTTCGCCGTGGTGGGGATGGACGGGCAGATCCTGCGCCGCGGGCATGATCTGGCCCAGGTGCTCCGCGTGCTGGAACGCAAGCTCATCCGTCCGGTCGAATAGTCAGTCCCACTCGTCCAGCGCCTCGAGCGCCTCGTCCGCGGTCTCGACGAAGCGGAAGAGGCGGAGGTCCTCGGGCGAGATGGTGCCGATCTCGGCCAGCGCCTGCCAGTTGATGATCTTTTCCCAGAAGGCCTTGCCGAACAGCAGGAAGGGGATGGGCTTCATCCGCTTGGTCTGGATCAGCGTCAGGCTCTCGAACATCTCGTCGAGCGTGCCGAAGCCGCCGGGGAAGACCACCACCGCCCGCGCCCGCATCAGGAAGTGCATCTTGCGGATGGCGAAGTAGTGGAAGTTGAACGACAGGTCCGGCGTGACATAGGCATTCGGCGCCTGTTCGTGCGGCAGCACGATGTTCAGCCCGATGGACTGCCCGCCGGCCTCGTGCGCGCCGAGGTTTCCCGCCTCCATCACGCCGGGCCCGCCGCCGGTGACGATCACGAACTCGCGCCCGTAGGTTTCCATGCTGCGCTCGGTCACGGCACGGGCGAATTTGCGTGCCTCGTCATAGTAGGGCGCGAGTTCGGCGAGGCCGGGGTGGCTGGCGGTCTCCTTGCGCTCGGGCGAGGGGATGCGGGCGCCGCCGAACATCACCACGGTCGAGACGATGCCGCGTTCGTCCATCACGATCTGCGGCTTCATCAACTCCAGCTGCAGCCGCACCGGGCGCAGCTCGTCCCGCATGAGGAACTCGACATCCGAAAAGGCAAGACGATAGGCCGGCGCACGGCTCTGCGGCGTGTCCGGCACCCGGTGGGCGGTCTCCATGTCCTGCGAGCTGTCGCGGAACGGGTGGCGGCGGTCATCCTTCATGCTGATCCTGCGGCGCATTGCGGCGAATGGCCCCAGCCTTTATAGCCTTGAGCGGTAAAGAACCATGAAAAAGGACGCCGCCATGACGAGTGCTGCCCTCGAGACCGCGATCGAAGCCGCCTGGGAGGTTCGCGACACGATCACGCCGGACACCAAGGGCGAGGTGCGCGACGCGGTCGAGGCGACGCTCGAGGCGTTGGACAAGGGAGAGCTGCGCGTGGCCGAGAAGCGCGGCGCGGACTGGCACGTGAACCAGTGGGCGAAGAAGGCGGTCCTGCTCGGCTTCCGGCTGCATGACATGGAGCTGCACGACGGCGGCCCGCAGGGCGGCGGCTGGTGGGACAAGGTGGACAGCAAGTTCGCCGGGTGGCGCAAGAAGGACTGGCGCAAGGCGGGCTTCCGTGCGGTGCCGAACTGCATCGTCCGCCGCTCGGCCTATATCGGCAAGGGTGTGGTGCTGATGCCGTCCTTCGTGAACCTCGGCGCCTATGTCGACGAGGGCACGATGGTCGACACCTGGGCCACCGTCGGCTCCTGCGCGCAGATCGGCAAGAACGTCCACCTGTCCGGCGGCGTGGGCATTGGCGGCGTGCTGGAGCCGATGCAGGCCGGCCCCACGATCATCGAGGACAACTGCTTCATCGGCGCGCGGTCCGAAGTGGTCGAGGGCTGCATCGTCCGCGAGGGCTCGGTGCTGGGCATGGGCGTCTTCATCGGAAAGTCCACCAAGATCGTGGACCGCGAGACGGGCGAGGTCATGTATGGCGAGGTGCCCGCGGGCTCGGTCGTGGTGGCGGGTTCGATGCCGTCGAAGGGCGGCATCAACCTCTACTGCGCGGTGATCGTCAAGAAGGTGGACGCGCAGACCCGCTCCAAGACCTCGATCAACGAGCTTCTGCGCGACTGAGGAACCGCCCGGGGCACGGGACGTTGGGGCGCATCGCCTTGATGTTCCGGTGCCATGGACGAACCCGCCGTTCCCTTCGATCTTGTCCGGATGTTCCTCGGGGACGATCCGCCGCTCTTCCTGCTCGAGATCCTGTTCCGGACGCTGGTGATCTACGTCTGGACGCTGCTTTTGCTGCGCTGGGTCGGCGGGCGCAGCATCGCGCAGCTGTCGATCGTCGAATTCCTGCTGGTGATCGCGCTCGGCTCGGCGGTGGGGGATGCGCTGTTCTACCCCGAGGTGCCGCTGGTCCATGCGATGCTCGTCGTCGCCGCGGTGGTCGGGCTCGACAAGCTGCTCGACGCGCTGATCCGCCGGTTCCGGACGGTGAAGATCGCCGTGGACGGCCGCGCCGTCGCGGTGATGAAGGACGGCGTGATCCTGTCGGCCGGCATGGCCGCGCGCCGGATCGGGACGCCCGAACTGCTTGCGCTTCTCCGGATGCAGGGCATCGAGAACCTCGGCGAGGTGCGCGCCGCCTTCATCGAGGCGGACGGACAGCTGTCCGTCTTCCGGACGGATCCGCCTCGGCCCGGTCTTGCCATCGTTCCGCCCTTCGAGGTTGCCCCGCCGGTCCCGCCGGCGCCGGGCGAGCGTGCCTGCTGCATGAACTGCGGCCTGCTGCTGGCTGCCGAGCCCGCGGAGGCGCCCTGTCCGGCCTGTGGCCGGCGCGACCGGGCGCGCGTCGCCCTTGCGCGGTCGCTTAAATCCTGCGAACCCGTCCCGGAACCCGAAGGAGAGGTGCCGCATGACGGAAGAGAAGAAGCCGAAGCGGCCGCAGCAGGTCTACACGCTGGTCATCGAGGTTGGTCGCAAGGCCGGTGACGGCCTGCCCAAGGGCGCGACCGGCGCGGCGCTGATGTGCTATGCCAGCGGCGTGGACGAGGCCGAGGCGGTGCGCGAGACCGTGGCGCTGCTCAAGACCGCGGACATGGCGCCGCTCGATGTCTCGGGCTACGGGACGCTGGACGAACGGCTGGCCAACGGCGACGAGATCGATGACGAGGAGCGCGCGCTGATGCAGCGGGCGCTGGACGAGAATTCCGTCGTCGTCGCGCAGGTCACCCCCTTCTACGATTGAGCCGGAGATACCGATGCCCGTCGATCCCGTCGCCCTGACGGCCGCCCTGATCCGCTGCCCCTCGGTCACGCCCGCCGAGGGCGGGGCGCTGCGGCTGCTCGAGGATCTGCTGACCGAGGCCGGCTTTTCCTGCACCCGTGTGGATCGCAACGGCACGCCCAACCTTTTTGCCCGCTGGGGCCGCAAGGGCGCGAACCGCACCTTCGGCTTCAACGGCCATACCGACGTGGTGCCGGTCGGCGATGCCGCCGCCTGGACCCGCGACCCGTTCGGCGGCGAGATCGCGGACGGCTGGCTCTGGGGGCGCGGGGCCACCGACATGAAGTCGGGCGTCTCGGCCTTCGTCGCCGCTGCGGTCGATTTCGTGCGCGAGACGCCGCCCGACGGCGCGCTGATCCTGACGCTGACCGGCGACGAGGAGGGCGACGCCACGGACGGCACGGTGGCGCTGCTGGACTGGATGGCGACCGAGGGCGAGGCGATGTCGGTCTGCCTCGTGGGGGAACCGACCTGCCCCGAGCGTCTGGGCGAGATGATGAAGATCGGCCGGCGCGGATCGATGACAGCGTTTTTCACGGCGCGCGGCGTGCAGGGCCATTCCGCCTATCCGCACCGGGCGAAGAACCCGGTCGCCGTCATGGCGCGGCTGGTCGACCGGCTGTCGTCGCAGCCGCTGGATGCGGGCACGGCGCATTTCGATCCCTCCACGCTGGCGGTCACGACCATCGACACCGGCAACCCGGCGACCAACGTGATCCCCGCGCTCTGCCGCGCCACGGTGAACATCCGCTTCAACGACCTGCACAGTGGCGCGAGCCTGAACGATTGGCTGACCGCCGAGGCGGCCGCGGTGCAGGCTGAAACGGGTGTCGAGATCGGCCTGACCGTGAAGATCTCGGGCGAAAGCTTCCTGACGCCGCCGGGCGACCTCTCGGATCTGGTGGCCCGCGCGGTCGAGGCCGAGACCGGCCTGCGGCCTGAACCGTCGACCTCGGGCGGCACCTCGGACGCGCGCTTCGTCAAGGCGCATTGCCCGGTGGTCGAGTTCGGGCTGGTCGGCAAGACCATGCATCAGGTCGATGAGCGGGTCGAGGTCGCGCAGATCCCGGCGCTGAAGGCGATCTACGGCCGCATCCTGAAAGACTATTTCGCATGAGGATTGCGCGCACCGACGATCTGGCTGCCTGCCGCGCCCTGCGCCGCACGGTCTTCATCGAGGAGCAGGGCGTTCCCGAGGCCGACGAGCTGGACGATCTCGACGGCGAGGCGATCCACCTGCTTGCCAGCATCGACGGCACCGCTGTCGGAACCGCCCGCCTGCTGCTGCGGGGCGACATCGGCAAGATCGGCCGGGTCTGCGTGCTTGCGCGATGCCGGGGCGCCGGCATCGGCGCCGCGCTGATCCGCGCCGCGGTCGAGGAACTGCGCCACCAGCCCGGCCTGCGGCAGGTGAAGCTCGGCTCGCAAAGCCACGCGACGGGCTTCTACGAGAAGCTGGGTTTCCGTCCGGTGGGCGAGGGTTACATGGACGCCGGGATCCCGCATCGGGACATGGTGCTCGACCTCTGACCGCTTGCTTTGCGGATGACGGGGCGCCGGCTGCGTGCTACCCCAATCCCATGGACCAGATCCCCTCCCGTAGCCAGATCCTCGACTGGATCGCCGAAAACCCCACCCTGACAGCGAAGCGCGACATCGCCCGCGCCTTCGGCATCAAGGGCAGCGCCGCACGGATCGAGCTGAAGCGCCTGCTGCGCGAGATGGAGGCCGACGGCGCTCTGGACAAGCGCAAGCGCACCTACACGGCGCAGGGCGAGCTGCCCCCTGTCAGCGTGCTTCAGGTGCTTGCCCCGGATGCGCAGGGCGACCTGTTCGCACGGCCGCTGGAATGGCGCGGCGAGGACGAGCCGCCGCGGATCCTTCTGGTGCAGAAGAAGGGCGATCCGGCGCTGGGCGAGGGCGAGCGGATCCTTGCCCGTCTCACGCCGGTCGAGGGCGAGGATCACAGCCACGAGGCGCGGCTGATCCGGCGGCTGGGCGGCAGCGCGCATAAGATCCTCGGCATCTTCCGCGCCGGCTCGGACGGCGGGCGGATCGTGCCCATCGACAAGGGCGAGGACAAGGAATGGCGGGTGGCCCGCGACCTGACCGCCGGCGCCCGCGACGGCGAACTGGTCGAGGCCGAGCAGACCGGGCCGAAGCGCCTCGGCCTGCCGCAGGCGCGCGTCGTGGCGCGGCTGGGCGATCCGATGGGGCCGCGGGCGGTGTCGATCATCGCGATCCACCAGCATGGCATCCCCGACGCCTTCCCCGACGCGGTGCTGGCCGAGGCCGAGCGCGCCGAACCCGCGCCGCTGGGCGAACGCGAGGACCTGCGCCACCTGCCCTTCGTCACCATCGACCCCGTCGATGCGCGCGACCGCGACGATGCGGTGCTGGCCGAGCCCGACCCCGATCCGCAGAACCCCGGTGGTCATATCCTCTGGGTCGCGATCGCCGATGTGGCGCATTACGTCCGCCCCGGCTCGGCGCTGGACCGCGAGGCGCGGAAGCGCGGCAACTCGACCTATTTCCCCGACCGGGTGGTGCCGATGCTGCCGGACGCGCTGTCGGGCGACCTCTGCTCGCTGCACGAGGATGTGGACCGGCCCTGCATGGCGGTCCGGATGCGTCTGTCCGCTCAGGGCGAGAAGATCTCGCACCGCTTCACCCGCGGCATGATGCGCTCTCGCGCGAGCCTGAACTATGCGCAGGTGCAGGCGGCGCAGGACGGGCAGCCCGACGAGAAGACCGCGCCGCTGCTGGACGAGATCATCCGCCCGCTCTACGCCGCCTATGCCGCGACGAAGCACGCCCGTGCGCTGCGCCAGCCGCTCGACCTCGACCTGCCCGAACGCAAGATCGAGCTGTCGGACGAGGGCAAGGTCCTGTCCGTGGCCTTCCGCGACCGTTTCGACGCGCACCGGCTGATCGAGGAGTTCATGATCCTCGCCAATGTCGCCGCCGCCGAGGAGCTGACCCGCCTGCGCCGCCCGCTTCTTTTCCGCGTTCACGAGGAGCCGAGCCCCGAGAAGCTCGACGCGCTGCGCGAGGTGGCCGAGGCCTCGGGCTTCACGCTGGCCAAGGGGCAGGTGCTGAAGACCTCACACCTGAACCGCCTGCTCGCGCAGGCCGAGGGCACCGAGTTCGACGAGTTGCTGAACATCACCACGCTGCGCTCCATGACGCAGGCCTATTACCACCCCGAGAATTTCGGCCATTTCGGGCTCAGCCTGCGCAGCTATGCGCATTTCACCTCGCCGATCCGGCGCTATTCCGACCTGATCGTGCACCGGGCGCTGATCCTCGGCCACGGCTGGGGCAATGACGGGCTGTCGCCGCAGGACATCGAGACCCTCGAGGAGACGGCGAAGCTGATCTCGGACACCGAGCGGCGCAGCATGGCGGCCGAACGCGACACCACCGACCGCTACCTCGCGGCGTGGCTGTCCGACCGGGTGGGGGCGGAGTTCACCGGCCGGATCTCGGGCGTGCAGCGCTTCGGGCTGTTCGTGAAGCTGGACGAGAGCGGCGCGGACGGGCTGATCCCGATCCGCTCGGTCGGTCGCGAATTCTTTCACTATGATCCCGACAGCCAGACCCTGATGGGCGCCGATACCGGCACGGTCCTGGGCATCGGCCAGCGGGTGACGGTGCGGCTGGCCGAGGCGGTGCCGATGACCGGCGGGCTGATGCTCGAGCTGCTGACGGTCGAGGACCGCGGCCTGCCGGGGCCGAAGCCGCGCCGGGGCCGCTCGAAGCCGCGCAAGCCGGGGCGTGATGCGGCACGGACCGAGAAGGCGAAGCGTCGCGTGGTGCGCACGCGGCGCTGATGGCGCCTCGCGGCGCTTTGCCGCGCACCCGTTTCGCGCTAGGGTTGCCGAAACGACAAGATCGGCGGGGGCGGAATGCGGGCAGTCCTTCTGGGTCTGGGACTCGTTGCGGCGGCAGGGGTAGCGGCGGCAGAGCCGCTGGCGGTGCCGCAACCGGCGGCGATGCAGGGAGAGGTTGCGGTGCCGGACCCGAATGCGGCGGCGCAGGCCGGGCTGGAGGAGTGGGTCACCGGGTTCCGGCCGCGCGCGCTGGCGCAGGGCATCCGGCCCGAGACCTTCGAGCGCGCCTTCCGCGGCATCCGCTACGATGCCGATGCCGTGGCGCGCGACCGCAATCAGGCCGAGTTCAACCGGACGCTCTGGGATTACCTCGACTCAGCCGTCTCCGAGACGCGGATCGCGAATGGCCGTGTGGCGCTGGCGCAGCACGGGGAGCTGCTCGCGCGGATCGAGGCGCGGTTCGGCGTGCCGAAGGAGATCGTCGTGGCGGTCTGGGGCATGGAGACCTCCTATGGCACGCGGCGCGGGGATCATCCGCTGGTGGGCGCCCTGGCGACGCTGGCGCATGACGGCCGGCGCGCGGCCTTCTTCGAGGAACAGCTGATCGCGGCGCTGAAGATCCTCGACACTGGCGACGTGCGGCCCGAGGCGATGACGGGAAGCTGGGCCGGGGCCATGGGGCACACCCAGTTCATGCCGACCTCCTATCTCGCCCATGCGGTGGATTTCACCGGCGACGGGCGGCGGGACATCTGGTCCGACGATCCCTCGGACGCGCTGGCCTCGACGGCGGCCTATCTCGCGCGCTCGGGCTGGCGCAGGGGCGAGCCCTGGGGCGTCGAGGTGCGGCTGCCGCGGGGCTTCGATTTCTCGCAGAGCGGCAAGGGGCTGCGGCAGCCCGCGGCGCGCTGGCAGGCGCTGGGGCTGGAGACGGTGGATGGCGCGCCGCTGCCCGCGGGCGAGGCGGCGCTGCTGTTGCCGGCGGGGGCGCAGGGGGCGGCCTTCCTGATCTATCCGAACTTCCGGGCCATCGCGCGTTACAACCCCGCCGATGCCTATGTGATCGGGGTGGGCCATCTGGCGGACCGGCTGCGCGGCGGACCGGCCATCGCGGGCGGCTGGCCGCGGGGCGACCGGGCGCTTGCCGCGGCGGAGAGGATGGAGCTGCAGCGGCTGTTGACGGCCGCCGGCCATGACACCGGCGGGGTGGACGGGATGATCGGGCCGAACACGCTGGCCGCGCTGCGCGCCTGGCAGAAGGCCGCGGGTCTGGTTGCCGACGGCTATGCCAACGAGGCAATCCTGAACCGTCTGCGCAAGGGCGCCTGAGCGGCAAGGCCGCGCCGGTGGCCGGGAATGCGTCACGGCACATCCGGGGACTTCGCCGGATGCCGATCTGCGCGCGCATGCGGTCGTAAAGCGTCACGGCGCATCCGGGGACTCCCCTTCCGCGCCGCGGCGGGGTATGTTCCTGTTTCGTTCAAGCGACTCGGGCACTGCCATGCCTTTCGTCGAGCTTTCGGCCACGTCGAACTTCACCTTCCTCACCGGGGCGTCGCATCCGGAAGAACTGATGCGGCGCGCGGCCGACCTCGGGCTGCCGGCGCTTGCCATCGCGGACGAGAACTCGGTCGCGGGGATCGTGCGGGCCTTCTGCGAGGCGAAGGAGATCGCGCGCGAGCGGGGAACCGCCCCGCGGCTGATCCCGGCCGCGCGGGTCGTGACGCGCGAGGGCTTTACCGTGACGCTCCTGCCACGGGACCGCGCCGGCTGGGGGCGGCTCTGCCGTCTGCTGACCAAGGGGCGGCGGGCGGCGAAGAAGGGCGGCTGCGACCTTGGCCTTGCCGATCTTCTCGACCATGCCGAGGGGCAGGAGATGCTGCTGCATCCGCCGGCCCGCCCGACCGCCGAGTGGCGCGACATGGCCGGGCGGCTTGCCTGCCGCTGTCCGGGGCAGGTGGCGCTGATCCTTGCGCCGACCTATGCCGGGCAGGACGCCGCCCGCTTCGCGCGGCTGGCCGAACTCGCGCGGCGGCTTGGCGTGCCCACCGTCGCCTCGGGCCTGCCGATGATGCACCACGGCTCGCGCCGCCGCCTCGCCGACGTGCTGACCGCCATCCGCCTCGGCTGCCGGGTGGACCAGCTGGGCCGGCGCGCCCTGCCGAACGGCGAGCAGCGCATCCGCTCCGAGGCCGAGATGCTCCGCCTCTACCGCGGCCACGAGGATGCGATCCACCGCAGTGCCGAGATCGCGGCGCGGCTGACCTTCTGCCTTGGCCAGCTGCGCTACGAATACCCGTCCGAGATCGCGGGGGGCGAAAGCCCGGCCGACCGCCTCGCGCGGCTGACCGCCGAGGGGCTCGACTGGCGCTATCCGGCGGGGGTGCCCGACCGCGTGCACCGGCAGGCCGCCCATGAACTCGCCCTGATCGCCAAGCTCCGCTACGAGCCCTATTTCCTGACCGTTCACGACATCGTCCGCTTCGCGCGTAACCGGGGCATCCTGTGCCAGGGCCGCGGCTCGGCGGCCAATTCCATCGTCTGCTACGCGCTGGGCGTGACCTCTGTTTCCCCCGAGATCGGCACCATGGTCTTCGAGCGTTTCGTCTCCGAAGCCCGCAACGAGCCACCCGACATCGACGTGGATTTCGAGCACGAGCGCCGCGAGGAGGTGATCCAGCACATCTACGAGCGTTACGGCCGCCACCGCGCCGGCCTCTGCGCCACCGTCATCCACTATCGCGGCAAGCGGGCGGTGCGCGAGGTCGGCCGCGCGATGGGCCTGTCCGACGACACGCTTGCCGCCATGTCGAGCCAGATCTGGGGCTGGGGCGGGCCGGGCAGCCTGACCGAGCAGCGCCTGCGCGAGATCGGCCTCGACCCCGCCGACCGCAGGCTCTGGCTGACGCTGCAACTGATCGACGAGATCCAGGGCTTCCCGCGCCACCTGTCCCAGCATGTCGGCGGCTTCGTCATCACCGAGGGGCGGCTGGATGAACTCGTCCCCATCGAGAACGCCGCGATGGAGGATCGCACGGTGATCTCGTGGGACAAGGACGACATCGACGCGCTGGGGATCCTCAAGGTCGACGTGCTGGCGCTGGGGATGCTGACCTGCATCCGCAAAGCGTTCGAGCTGATCGAGACCCACCACGGCATCCGCCACACCCTCGCCACCCTGCCGGACCAGGACTCGCGCACCTACGACATGCTCTGCCGGGCGGATTCGCTGGGCGTCTTCCAGGTCGAGTCTCGGGCACAGATGAACTTCCTGCCCCGGATGCGGCCGCGCTGCTTCTACG
Organism: Rhodobacter sp. CZR27; assembly: GCF_002407205.1. NCBI lineage: Bacteria > Pseudomonadati > Pseudomonadota > Alphaproteobacteria > Rhodobacterales > Rhodobacter > Rhodobacter sp. CZR27. The sequence continues at coordinate 61,482 of NZ_CP023548.1, forward strand.
ACCTCGTGATCCAGGTCGCGATCATCCGCCCCGGGCCGATCCAGGGCGACATGGTCCATCCCTATATCCGCCGCCGCAACCGCGAGGAGGAGGTCAGCTTCCCCTCGGACGAACTGGGCCGCGTGCTGGGCAAGACGCTGGGCGTGCCGCTGTTCCAGGAGCAGGCGATGCAGATCGCCATCATCGGCGCGGGCTTCACCCCGGATGAGGCCGACCGCCTGCGCCGCGCGCTCGCCACCTTCAAGAAGCACGGCAACGTGACGGCGCTGAAGGACCGCTTCATGGAGGGGATGCGGGCCAACGGCTATGACGAGGACTTCGCCACGCGCTGCTTCTCGCAGATCGAGGGCTTCGGCTCCTACGGCTTCCCCGAGAGCCACGCGGCGAGCTTCGCCTTCCTCGTCTATGCCTCGGCCTGGATCAAGTGCCACCACCCCGGCATCTTCGCCTGTGCGCTGCTGAACTCGCAGCCGATGGGCTTCTATGCCCCGGCGCAGATCGTGCGCGACGCCCGCGCGCATGGAGTCGTGGTGCTGCCGCCCTGCATCAACGCCAGCCGCTGGGACAACATCATGGAGCCGGACGGGCGGGGCCGCCTCGCCCTGCGCCTTGGCTTCCGCCAGATCAAGGGCGTGGCCGAGGAGGAGGCGCTCTGGATCGCGGCCGCCCGCGGCAACGGCTATCGCGCGGTCGAGGATGTCTGGCGCCGTGCCGGCGTCGCGCCCGCGACCGTGACGCGGCTGGCGGAGGCCGACTGCTTCGCAGCCCTCGGCCTTTCGCGGCGCGAGGCGATGTGGCAGGCCCGCGCGCTCTCGGGCGACAAGCCCCTGCCGCTCTTTGCGGGCGATCTGGACGGCGAGGGGATCGTGGAGCCCGCGGTGGCCTTGGCCGAGATGACGCTCGGCCAGCAGGTGGTCGAGGATTACGTGGCCTTCCGCCTCACGCTCCGCGCCCATCCGATGGCGCTCTTGCGCGAGATGGTGTGAGGCCAGGCCCGCCGGCCTCAGGCCATCTCGCCCTCGAACCACCACCCGCCGGACAAGAGGCCCCCCATCGCCTCGAACATCCAGACCCGCTCGCCCTCGTCGAGTTCCAGCCGCCAGTAATCCCGCGGCCCCGAGCGCCAGTCGGGATCGTCGAGCCACCATTCCGGCAGGATGCGCTCGGGGCCTTCCGCCCGCACCACCCGACGCTCGCGGCGGCGCCAGCGCAGGCGGGTGGGGGGAGAGCCATCGGCCTCCACCGGCTCGGGCGGGAACAGGACCAGCGGGCGCGGGGCAGAGGGGTCGGGCCACGGACCGGCGGGCTCGGACCAGGCCGCGGTCAGGATCAGGGCGGATTTTGCTGGAATGTGGCTCTCGGCCGGGTGGAGGCGTGTCACCGCTTCCATCCCCAGTCGCGCGCCGAGGCGGCCGATCAGGTCCCCCAGCGCATCCGCACGGCCCGCCGCCTCGGCCGGGCCGCGATGGGGGCGGGCCAGCATCGGCTCGGTCTCGACCGCCGACAGGCGCAGGGTGTCGATGCCGAAGCCCGCGTCGATCCCCGGCAGCTTCAGCGCGAGAAGCGGCCGGATGCGGTCGGGGCTGTCGGCGGGGCGGGCGAGGCCGACCTCGACCGTCGGCACCTGCCCGTCGGTCCGGAACGCCTGCAACCGCACCCGCCGCGCGCCGCGCCCCCTTTCCTTCAGCCGGGCGCAGAGCGGGGGCAGCAGCCGGTCCAAGCCGGCCTCGACATCCGCCAGGAGGCCAATCGGCTCGGGCAGCGTCAGGCGCACCGCGAAATGCAGCGGCGCGCTGGCCGGCGAGACCGGCTCGGGCTCCAGTCCCAGCGCCTGATCCAGCCGACGCAGCACCTCGAGCCCGAAGCGGCGGGCGAGGGTGGCGCGCGGCAGGTCCATGAGATCGGCCACCCGGCGCAGGCCCAGACGGGTAAGGCCCAGCGCCGTCTCCTCGGGAAGGCGCAGCGCGGCCACGGGCAGCGGGCCGAGCGCCTGCCGCATGTGCCCGGTGGCGGCGATCATCCCCAGCGTGCCGCCGGGCGGCGGAGGCAGCATCCGCCGCTTCGCCGCGCGCGAGCGGGTCGCGTGCGCCTCCTGCTCGATGGCGTCGCCGCTGCGCGCCGCGGTGGCCTGACGCCCCGCATGGCGCGCCAAGGCCCAGGCCGCGCCGGGCGTATCGGCGATGGCCGCGCGGACCGACAGGCCCAGTGCCGCGCAATCGGCCTCGACCACGCCGAGCAGGGCTGCCTCGCCGCCGAAGAGATGGGCGCAGCCGGTAAGATCGACCGTCAGGCCCGCGGGAGGTTCTTCCGCGATCCATGGCGAGAACTTGCCTGCCCAGCGGCGAAGCACCGTGAGAAAGGCGGCCTCGGCCGCCGCATCCTCGGCGCAGGTCTCGAGGACGGGGCAGATCGCGGTCGCGTCGCGCAGCGGCAGGCCGGGGCCGAGACCCAGCGCCTCGGCCTCGACCGAGACCGAGGTCAGGACTTGCGCGCCGCCCCGCTCTTCCACCACCGCCAGCGGGGGCGGCAAGGCGTCGTTCCGCCGCCGCAGGACACGCTCTACCCCGAGCCGGGGAAACCAGAGGGAGAGAATCCGTCGCTGCGCCATCCACATGTTCCTGTTTCGTTCAGGATACCGCGGGCAGGACGAAGGAGTCGAGTCAGGGCCGGGAAGGGCGGCGTAGTGGCAGGCCGCACTCCGATTTCAGGCCGCCGGAAAGCATCGGCAAAGTCCGAGTCAGCCGCAGGAGAGGCGGCTGATGCGGTCGGTCGCGGTGGTTTCGACCGTCAGGCGGGCCGGGCTGAAGTCCATCGTCACCACATCCCCCGGGCGAACGATCCGCACCGGCTGGCTGAAGCGGATCGAGTCGAACACCTCGACTGGCTGGCCGACCAGACCCTTCAGCCGCACCGCGCCGCAGCTGTCGGTGGGCAGGACAATTTCCGTTTCCTTGTCCTTGCCGCAGGCAGACAGGCTGGCGAGGGCGGTCAGAAGGATCAGTGTGCGGCGCATCAGGGTCTCCGGTGAAACGGCGCGCAAGCTAGTCGCGCCGTGTGTCGGAAACAAGGCAAGGAGCGGACCTGAAAACCGCTCCGCGGGGTTCCTTCACGGCTCCGTGATGCCCTGACGCACCGCCGGCCGAGAGCCGGCGCAAGGCCCGTTGCGGCCCGCAGCCGATTGCCGCACTCTGGCGCAAACAACAGAGGGAGGGAACCAATGAGGACGAAAGCCGCCGTCGCCGTTGCCGCCGGACAACCGCTGGAGATCATGGAGGTGAACCTCGAGGGCCCGAAGGCCGGCGAGGTGATGGTCGAGATCAAGGCCACCGGCATCTGCCACACCGACGAGTTCACGCTCTCGGGCGCCGATCCCGAGGGGCTGTTCCCGGCGATCCTCGGGCACGAGGGCGCGGGCGTGGTGGTCGAGGTCGGCCCCGGCGTGACGAGCGTCAAGCCCGGCGACCACGTCATCCCGCTCTACACGCCGGAATGCCGGCAGTGCCCGTCGTGCCTCAGCCAGAAGACGAACCTCTGCACCTCGATCCGCGCCACGCAGGGCCAGGGGCTGATGCCCGACGGCACGAGCCGCTTCTCGATGCTCGATGGCACGCCGATCCTGCACTACATGGGCTGCTCGACCTTCTCGAACTACACGGTGCTGCCCGAGATCGCGGTGGCGAAGGTCCGCGAGGACGCGCCCTTCGACAAGATCTGCTACATCGGCTGCGGCGTGACCACCGGCATCGGCGCGGTGATCAACACGGCGAAGGTCGAGATCGGCGCCAAGGCGGTGGTCTTCGGGCTGGGGGGCATCGGGCTGAACGTGATCCAGGGCCTGCGCCTTGCCGGCGCCGACATGATCATCGGCGTGGACCTCAACAACGCGAAGAAGGAGTGGGGCGAGCGGTTCGGCATGACGCATTTCGTCAATCCGACCGAGATCGAGGGCGACATCGTTGCCCATCTGGTCAATATGACCAAGACGCCCTTCGACCAGATCGGCGGGGCGGACTACACCTTCGACTGCACCGGCAATGTGAAGGTGATGCGCCAGGCGCTCGAGGCGTGCCACCGCGGCTGGGGCCAGTCCATCGTGATCGGCGTGGCGCCGGCGGGGGCCGAGATCCAGACCCGGCCGTTCCAGCTGGTGACGGGGCGGGTCTGGAAGGGCTCGGCCTTCGGCGGCGCGCGCGGCCGGACCGACGTGCCGAGGATCGTCGACTGGTACATGGAAGGAAAGATCCAGATCGACCCGATGATCACGCACACGCTCTCGCTCGACGAGATCAACCGCGGCTTCGACCTGATGCATGCCGGCGAGAGCATCCGCTCGGTCGTGGTCTACTGATCCATTCGGTGGCGCGGGCCCTTTCGCGGGCCCGCGTTCTGGGGCAGTAAGATGAAAAAGGAACAATGATGCCCGATACCCGTGCTCCGCGCCTTTGCGTGCTGATCGACGCCGACAACGTGCCGGCCAACTATGCCGAGGCGATCTTCGAGGAAATCGCGGCGCTGGGCGAAGCTTCCGTCCGCCGGATCTATGGCGACTGGTCCGCGATGCGGCTCAACGCCTGGGCCAAGAAGGTGGCGGCCCTTGGCCTCGTCGCCGACCAGCAGTTCTCGAACACCAAGGGCAAGAACGCCTCGGACATCGGCCTCGTGATCTCGGCGATGGATTTCCTGCATTCCGGGCTCTTCGACGGCTTCGTGCTGGTCTCCTCGGACAGCGACTTCACCCGGCTGGCCGCCCGCATTCGCGAGCAGGGCCTCGACGTCTATGGCATCGGCGAGAAGAAGACGCCGGAAGCCTTCCGCATGGCCTGCAAGCGCTTCATCTACGTCGAGAACCTCGGCGGCGACGAGCCGGCGCCCGTCGCGCGCCCCATCGGCGAGCCGCAGCCCGCCCCCGCCCCGCGCGGCCAGAAGGAAGAGCCGATGAAGGCGATTCCCCTGATCGTCGCGGCCATGCGCGCCATCGACCCCGAGGGCGAGTGGTATACGCTGGGCCAGATCGGCCAGTTCATCACGCAGGCCAATCCTGACTTCGACACGCGGACCTACGGCAGCGCCAAGCTTTCGGACCTGATCAAGAAGATCAGCCGGTTCGAGGTGAAGCCCGGGCCGGGCGGCCAGCTTCAGGCGCGCGACCTCGCCTGAGGCCCGGCAGTCCTTGACCCCTGCCGCACTTCGTCTAGGGTGCGCGACATTCCGCCCAGCCCAAGGAGCAGCGACATGGCCCAGCGTCTTCACCTCGTTTTCGGCGGCGAACTCGTCAGCCCCACGAAAAACGTGTTCAAGGACGTGAAGGCCATCCACATCGTCGGCATGTTCCCCGACTATGCCTCGGCCTATTCCGCCTGGAAGGCCGAGGCGCAGCGCACGGTGGACGATGCCCACGTCCGCTACTTCATCGCCCATATCCACCGGCTGCGGGACGAGGAACAGCCCGCCTCCGCCACCGAAGAACTCGGGAGCTGACACGACCCCCGCATGGCGAACTCCTTCGGCCTCCCGCTCGGAACCGCCTCGCGGCGTGAGGCCGCCGAGGGGCCGGTGCGCCCGCCGCGGCCGCTGGGCAAGCTGGTGTGGCTGCACGCGCCGTCGCGCGATGCAGCGCGGCCGATGGCCGAACTCGGGCGGCGCATCATCCTGGACGAGGGTTTCCCGGTCTTGCTGACCACCGATGCGCAGGTGAGTTCGGGCGGGATCCTGATCGTGCAGCCGCCCCCGGCGGACACGCAGTCGGCAGTGGCGGCCTTTCTCGACCATTGGAAGCCCGACGCCGCCTTCATGTCCGAGGGCGAGCTGCGCCCCACGCTGATCCACGAGGCTTCTGCCCGCTCGATCCCGCTGGCCATGATCGACGGCGTAGCGCCGCGCGTCCTGCCGGGGCGGGAAAGCTGGTGGCCGGGGCAGATGCGCAGCCTGCTGTCGCGCTTCCGCCATGTCTTCACCGTGGACGAGGCCGCGGCGCGCGCCTTCCGGCGCGCCGGCAGCCCGCCCGCCATCACGCAGGTCGCCGGGCGGCTGGAGGAGGGCAGCCTTGCGCTGCCCTGCACCGAAGCCGAGCGCGCGGCGCTGGCGCGGCTTCTGGCCACCCGGCAGGTCTGGCTGGCCGCCGGCCTGCCCGAGGCCGAGGAGGCCGCAGTGATCGCCGCGCACCATGCCGCGCTGAAGCTTGCGCACCGGCTTTTGCTGATCATCGTGCCGCAGGACCCCGAGCGCGCGGGTCCGCTGGCGACGATCCTGCAGGAGAGGGAGGGCTGGAAGGTCGCTCGCCGCTCGGCCGACGAGGAGCCCGACGCCGAGACCGAGGTCTTCGTGGCCGACGGGGCGGCCGAACTCGGCCTCTGGTATCGGCTGGCGCCGGTGACGTGGCTCGGCGGCAGCCTCACCGGGGGCTGCATCCGCGATCCGATGGAGGCCGCCTCGCTCGGCTCGGCCATCGTCCACGGCCCGCGATCCGGCATCCATGGCGTCACCCTGTCGCGTCTGGTGGCGGCGCGGGCCTCGATGCCGGTCAATTCCGCACGGGGCTTGGCCGAGGCGCTGGCGGATCTTCTGGCGCCGGACCGGGTGGCGCGGCTGGCGCATGCCGGCTGGGCCGTGGCCTCGGACGGAACCGAGGTGACGGACCGGTTCGTCGCGCTTGCCGGGCGCCTCGTGGACAGGGATCCGTGATGCGCCCGCCCGGCTTCTGGTTCACGCCGCCCGATCGGCCCGCCTGGCCCGCGCGGCTGCTGGCGCCGCTGGGCCGCCTCTACGCCGCGGCCACCGCGCGGCGGCTGCGGGCCGCGGGCCATCGCGCCTCGGTTCCGGTCATCTGCATCGGCAACCTGAACGCCGGCGGCACCGGCAAGACGCCGGCGACCATCGCGCTGATGCAGCGGCTTCAGGCGCGCGGGATCGAGGCGCATGTCGTCTCGCGCGGGCATGGCGGGCAGCTCGAGGGTCCGGTTCGCGTCGATCCGCGCCGGCATCGCGCGGCGGACGTGGGGGACGAGCCGCTGCTGATCGCGGCCTTCGGCCCCGCCTGGATCGCCCGCGACCGCGCGGCGGGCGTTCGCGCCGCCGAGGCGGCGGGTGCGCGGGTGATCCTGCTCGACGACGGCTTCCAGAACCCTTCGGTGGTCAAGGATCTCTCGCTGGTGGTCGTCGATGCCGCGGTCGGCTTCGGCAACGGCCGCTGCCTGCCCGCCGGACCGCTGCGCGAGCCGGTGGCGGTGGGGCTGGCGCGCGCCGACCTGATCCTGTCGATCGGCGACGAGGCCGCGCAGCGGCGCTTCGCGGGCGACTGGCCCGACCTGCCGGTGCCGCGGCTGACCGCACAGCTCCGCACCCTTCGGATGGGGATGGACTGGCAGGGCGCGCGGGTGCTGGCCTTCGCCGGCATCGGCCGACCCGAGAAGTTCTTTGCCTCGCTCCGGGCCGAGGGGGCGGAGCTCGTTCGGGCCGAGGCGCTGGACGATCACCAGCCGCTGGGCGAGGCGCTGATGCGGCGGCTGGAGATCGAGGCCATGGCGCTGGGCGCGCAGCTTGTCACCACCGAGAAGGACGCCGTCCGCCTGCCGGCGTCGTTCCGCCCCAAGGTGCTGACGCTTCCGGTGCGGCTGGAGCCGGACGACTGGGCGCCGCTCGATGCGGCGCTGGACCGTCTCGGGCTGGCAGCTTAGGTCCGATCTGGCGCAGTCGCCGCCCGGCGGGTGACGCGTCAGCCCTGCTCGGCGGGCTTGCCCGCAACCTCAGCCCTGCGCCGCGAGTTCGGCCGCAACCTCGGCATCATGCTCGCCCAGCCGTGGCGCCGGGCGGCCCAGCGCGAGTTCGGCATCCGAGAACACGAAGGGCGAGCGGACGCCCGGGACGCCCGCCACCTCGATCCGCATGCCCCGGTGCAGGATCTGCGGATCGGCGAAGACCCCGGTCATGTCGTTGATCGGGCCGGCCGGCACGCCCTCGGCCTCGCAGGCCGCCAGCAGATCCGCCTTGCGCCAGCCGCGGGTGACGGCTGTCAACGCCTCGGTCAGGGCGGCCCGGTTCGTCACCCGGTCCGCGTTGGTCAGGAAGGCGGGCGCGGTCGCGAGGGCGGGAAGCCCCAGCAGCGCGCAAAGCCTGCGGTATTGCGCGTCGTTGCCGGTCGCAATGATGATCCAGCCGTCGGCGCAGTCGAAGACCGCATAGGGCGCGAGGTTCGGATGGGCGTTGCCCATCTTCCGGGGCGCCACGCCGGTCGCGAGGTAGTTCATCGCCTGATTGGCCATGATCCCCGCCGCAACATCCATCAACGCCATGTCGATCTGCTGCCCCCGGCCGGTGGTGGCGCGCTGGTGCAGGGCGGCAAGGATCGCCGTGGCCGCGTAGATCCCGGTGAAGATGTCGGTGACGGCCACGCCCACCTTCTGCGGCTGGCCCTCGGCCTCGCCGGTCACGCTCATCAGCCCGGCCATGCCCTGGATGATGAAGTCATAGCCCGCGCGGTGGGCATAGGGCCCCGTCTGTCCGAAGCCGGTGATCGAGCAGTAGACCAGCCGCGGATTGACCTCGCGCAGGCTGTCCCAGTCGAGGCGGTATTTTGCAAGGCCGCCGACCTTGAAGTTCTCGATCACCACATCGGCACCGGTCACCAGACGGCGAACGGTCTCCTGCCCCTCCGCGGTGCGGAAATCGGCCGTGACGGAGCGCTTCCCGCGGTTCGCGGCGTGAAAGTAGGCGGCCGAGCGGTCGCCCTCGCGCTCGATGAACGGAGGGCCCCAGCGGCGCGTGTCGTCGCCCTCCGGCGCCTCGACCTTGACGACATCGGCACCAAGGTCGGCCAGCACCTGCCCGGCCCAGGGCCCGGCCAGGATCCGGGCGAGTTCCACCACCCGGACGCCGGCGAGCGGTGCGCTCATCCCTTGGCAAGCTCCGCGTCGATGATCTTCCTCAGCTCCTCGTAGCCCATGTTCGAGTGCTTCGTGCCGTTCACGATCAGCGAGGGCGTCGCGGTGATGTCGTCGGCCTGGCTGTTCTTCTGGAACGCGGCCACCATGGCCTCGGCCTTGGCCTGGTCGTTCATGCAGGCGTCGAGCGCCGCGTCATCGAGGCCCGCGGTCTTGCCGATCCGGCGCAGGTTCGCCGCGACCTGCTGCGGATCGTCGGCCACCCATTCCTGCTGCTGGTCGAAGATCATGTCGGCGATGCCGAAATAGCGCATCTCGCCGCCGCAGCGCGCGATCATCGCGGCCCACAGGCCGTAGCGGTCGAAATAGACCTCGCGAAACACGAAGCGCACCTTGCCGGTGTCGATGTAGTCGCGCTTCAGGGGCGCCAGCACCTCGTTCTCGAAGGTGGCGCAATGCGGGCAAGTGAACGAGGCGTATTCGACGATCGTCACCGGCGCATCCTCGGCGCCCATCACCATGTCGGCCACCGCGGGCTGCGCCTCGGAGGTCGCGGCTTCCTGCGCACCCGCCGCCATCGGCGGCAGCAGCGTCTGGCCGGCGTCGCGGCCGGAGTTCCACAGCGCGAAGCCCGCCACCGTCGTGAGCGCCAGCGCCGCCAGCCCGAGTTTCTTGACCATTCCGTGCCTCTTCATGCTTTGGAGCGTGATAGGAAATTCTGCGCCAGCGTTTCAAGGGCCGTCCGGAGCCCCTCGTCCCGGACGCCCGCCGCCGCCTCGGCCGCGCGTGCCTTGACCACCGGATCGGCGGGCTTCGCGGCCTTCGGCGCGGGATCGAAGGCGGCCTGACCCTCGGCAAAGCCGCTCGGCGCGGTCTGGGTCAGCACGATCCGGTTGATCGCGGCATAGCCGTAGCAGGCATTGACCCGCTGCTTCAGCGCGGGAAGCTGCATCTGCACCAGAGGGGCATGGGCGGAGGGAACGAGGACGGTCAGCGTCGCCCCCAGCCCCTCGCGCGCGCCATAGCCCACCTTCACCGGCCGCGTCACCCGCGCCAGATCCTCGCCAGCAACCTCGGTCCAGTGGGTCAGAAGCCGCGTGACCGCGAAGCCGCGCTTTTCGCCGGCCATGCGGATCCGGTCCTGCAGGAGGCCCGACGCGGCCTCGAACCCGCGCATCCGGCGGGTGGGCTTGGGCTGAGGAGGGGCCGGGGCTCGGGTCATCTGTTCAATCCTGATCGAGGGCCTATCTTAGGCGCCGCGCCTCGGCGCGCCAGAGCAGCGCTGCGGGAGGGAGCATAAAGATTGCGTGACATCGAGGAAAGTCCAGGCGCCACCCTGCGCCTGCGCGACTGGTATGACCGCCATGCCCGCGTCCTGCCGTGGCGGGTCGGCCCCGGGGACCGGGCGGCGGGGGTGATGCCCGACCCCTACCGCGTATGGCTGTCCGAGATCATGCTGCAACAGACCACGGTCGCCGCGGTGAAGGACTACTTCCACCGCTTCACCACGCGCTGGCCGGACGTGGCGGCACTGGCCGCGGCCGAGGATGCCGAGGTCATGGCCGAATGGGCCGGGCTTGGCTATTACGCGCGGGCGCGCAACCTGCTGAAGGGCGCGCGGGCTGTGGTGGCGGACCATGGCGGGCGCTTCCCGCAGACACGCGACGGGCTGCTGACGCTGCCGGGCGTGGGACCATACACGGCGGCGGCCGTGGCGGCCATCGCCTTCGACGAGCCGGCGACCGTGGTCGATGGCAATGTCGAGCGTGTCGTGGCGCGGCTGTTCCGGGTCGAGACGCCGCTGGCCGCCGCGAAGCCCGAACTGACCCGCCTTGCGGCGATCCTGACGCCGCCACAACGGCCGGGCGATCACGCGCAGGCGATGATGGACCTCGGCGCGACGATCTGCACACCGCGCAACCCGGCCTGTGGCCTATGCCCGCTCGTCCACGACTGCGAGGCCCGCCGGGCGGGCGCGCAGGCCGAGCTTCCCCGCAAGGCGCCGAAGGCGGAGAAGCCGGTCCGCGAAGGCACGCTCTGGATCGCGCATCGCGCGGACGGGTCGGTGCTGCTCGAGACGCGGCCCGAAAAGGGCATGCTGGGCGGGATGCTCGGCTGGCCCGGCACCGACTGGGACCGCAGCGGCGGACCCTCCGGCGCGCCTCTGGTCGCCGACTGGCAGGACACGGGCGTCGAGGTCCGCCACACCTTCACCCATTTCCACTTGCGCCTGACGGTGCTTCTTGCCGAGGTGCCCGACACCGCCGACCCCTTGCGCGGGCGCTTCATCCCGCGCGCCACGTTCCGGCCCGCCGCGCTGCCCACGCTGATGCGCAAGGCATGGAACGTTGCCGCAGCGGCGATCGGTCACCCGAATGGCGGGGGGCGACTCGCATAGTCTGCCCGGCACCGACAGTAGTAAGTGGAGTAGTGAAATGGTTTCTCCTCCTGACGTCGTGAAGTCGAACACGCCCCCTATCGCGCAACTCAAGAGCGCGCTGCCCTTCGCGATCCCGCTCGCGATGGTGCCCCTGGCCCTGATCGGCGCCGCCTATGGCGGCTGGACGGTCCTGCTGCTGCCCCTCTTCGCATGGGGGCTCTTCGACGTGCTCGATCTCGTGCTTGGACAGAACACGAGGAACGAGGATCCCGCGACGGACGAGAAGGACCTGTTCTGGTTCCGTCTTCTCACCATGATATGGGTGCCGATACAGTTCCTGCTGCTGTTCGGCCTCATCGGATATGTCAGCAACACCACGGATCTGGGCCTGATCGGGAAGGTCGGCCTGTTCCTCGGGATCGGCGCGATGACCGGCACGGTCGGCCTCGTCTATGCCCATGAGCTGATCCACCGCAACACCCGGCTCGAGCGCTGGCTTGGCGACATCCTGCTCGCCATGGTGCTCTACAGCCACTTCCGCACCGGGCATCTGAAGACCCACCACCTCCATGTGGGTACGGCGCAGGATCCGGCGACCGCCCGATATGGCGAGGATTTCCCCGTCTATGCCCAGCGCGTGCTGACCGAGGGTCACCGGCGCGCCTGGGAGACCGAGGCCGATCTGCTCAGGCGGGCCGGCCGTCCCCTTCATTCGATCCGGAACCCGTTCTGGGTCTATGGCTCGCTGCAACTCGTCATGGTCGGCCTTGCGCTGGCGCTGGGCGGCGCGCAGGGGCTTCTGCTGTTCCTCGTGCAGGCGATCGTCGCGGTCTGCCAGCTCGAGCTGATCAACTATGTCGCGCACTACGGCCTGACCCGCCGCATCCTGCCCGACGGCACGGCCGAGCCGGTCCTGCCACGTCACAGCTGGAACTCGGCGCAGAAGGCGTCGAACTGGCTGCTGATCAACCTGCAGCGCCATTCGGATCATCACGGGAACCCCGACCGGCGCTACCCGCTCCTCCAGACCCTTCCGGAGGATGCGGCCCCGCAACTGCCCCATGGCTATCTGGTGATGGCGGCCATGGCGCTCTATCCGAAGGTCTGGCAGAGCCGGATGAACCCGCGCGTCCAGGCCTGGCGGACAAGACACTATCCGGACGTCCAGGACTGGGCGCCCTACAACTTCGGTCAGCAGTCAGCGGCCGCCGGACCCGCACCGGCTGCGCCGGCCGCCGCGCCTGCGGCTGTCCCTGCGCCGGAGGCGCCGGCTCCAGTTACCGAAACGACGCCCTGACATGAAAAGACCTCGCCGTGGCGACACGGCGAGGGAAGTGGTGCCGCGGCGCAGAACCTGCGGCACAGGCGGAACCGGGGTTCTGCTGTTCAGTTCGGGCGGGGGTCTTCCATCTCCGCCCGGATCTGCTGGCGGAGGATGTCGATGGGGATCATCTTCCCCTCGCGCTTGTAGCACCAGTAGGTCCAGCCGTTGCAGGACGGCGCGCCTTCCAGCGCGGCACCCACCTGGTGGATCGAGCCCTTGACGTCATTGCCAATCAGCGTGCCGTCGGCGCGCACCTTGGCCTTGTGCCGGTTGTTCATCGAGTAAAGCTCTTCGCCCGGCCGCAGCATGCCGCGTTCGACCAGCTGTCCGAAGGGCACGCGCGGCTCGGCCCTCTTCGAGCCCGAAACCTCGATCGCCGAGGCGTCGAACCGGCGAACCCGCGCCAGACGGTCGGCTGCAACCTTGCGGTAGCCTTCCTCGCGCTCGATCCCGATGAAGTCGCGGCCGAGCATCTTGGCGACGGCGCCGGTGGTGCCGGTTCCGAAGAACGGGTCGAGCACCACGTCGCCCGGGTTGGTCGTCGCCACCAGCACGCGATGCAGCAGCGCCTCGGGCTTCTGGGTCGGGTGGGCCTTGTCGCCCGCCTCGTCCTTCAGCCGCTCATGGCCGGTGCAGATCGGGATCACCCAGTCCGAGCGCATCTGGATGCCCTCGTTCAGCGCCTTCAGTGCCTCGTAGTTGAAGGTGTATTTGCTGGCTTCCTGCTTAGAGGCCCAGATCAGCGTCTCGTGCGCGTTGGTCAGCCGCTTGCCCTTGAAGTTCGGCATGGGGTTCGACTTGCGCCAGACCACGTCGTTCAGGATCCAGTAGCCCTGATCCTGCAGCGCGGCGCCGACGCGGAAGATGTTGTGATAGCTGCCGATCACCCAGATCGCGCCATTGGGCTTCAGCAGCCGGCGGGCGGCGGCGAGCCATTCGCGGGTGAACTGGTCGTAGGAGGCGAAGCTGGAGAACTGGTCCCAGTGGTCGTCCACCGCATCCACCCGGCTGTTGTCCGGCCGGTGCAGGTCGCCCCGCAGTTGCAGGTTATAGGGAGGATCGGCGAAGATCAGGTCCACCGAGCATTCGGGCAGGGACCGCATCACCTCGATGCAATCGCCCGCAAGGATCTGGTTCAGCGGAAGCGTCGCCGCTTCCGTCGTCTTCGTTCTCGTCGCCATTCTCTGCCTCTGACCCGGCGTTCGTTCGCCGTTTTATGGTCCCAGAGGATGAGTCATTGGCGAATCGCCGTCAAATTCTTTTTTGAATCAAAGGCTTATGGTTGCCTCTTGATACAAGATGTTGTGGACGGGCTTGAACGAACGCCTATGGTGAGGGGTGGGGCCAAGATCTAGAAGCGCCTGCAGATGTTCAGGCGTGCCATAGCCCGCATTGGTTCCCCAGCCGTAGCCGGGATGCTGTTGCGCCAAATCCACCATGATGCGGTCGCGCGTGACCTTGGCCACGATCGAGGCCGCGGCGATCGACAGGCACAGCGCATCGCCGCGGACGATTGGCCGGCACGGATGCGGCAAGCCCTTGGGAATCATGTTCCCGTCGATCAGCGCGATGTCGGGGGCGCAGGGCAGCGCCGCAAGCGCCCGCGCCATGGCGAGATGGCTGGCCTGCAGGATGTTGAGCCGGTCGATCTCCTCGACCGTGGCATGGGCGACCGAGACCTCGGCCACGGCGAGGATCTCCATCGCCAACGCCTCGCGCCGGGGTGCGGACAGCTTCTTGCTGTCGTTGAGCCCCTCGGGGATGCGGCCGGGCCGAAGGCGGACCGCAGCCGCCGTTACCGGGCCTGCCAGCGGACCGCGGCCGACCTCGTCGACGCCGACGATGCAGGTGAAGCCTTCGGCGAAGGCGGCGGTCTCATGGGTCCAGTCGGGGCAGTCGCTTTCCATGCCCGAGCATTAGCCCGGGTGCGGCAGGGCGTGAAGGGGCGCGATGAAGCGGGGGCGGAAGCGATCGTGCCTTCCGCCCCCGCGGTGGAGGCGCATCGGGGGAAATGCGCCCCCTGTTCAGTGCCCGCCGTTCAGTGCTTGTAGCCGTAGCGATAGAGGCACTGCGCGCCATAGACGTAGCCTTCGCCGCGCGTGCGGGTCATGCAGGCGTCCGGCAGGTTGCGCCGCAGGGCCACGCTGCCGCGTTCGTCAAGGCACCGCGCGCCATAGACGTAGCGGCCGTCGGCGGTGCGGGTCAGACACCGGTCCGGCAACTCGCGCCGGGTCGCGTCGTCGCGGCGGTCGTCATTCCGGCGGTCCCAGTCGTCATTCCGGCCCCGGTCGTCGCGGTCGCGCCAGTAGTCGGAGGGCGGCGGATCGTAGGTGCTCCATCCCGGCCTGCCATAAGCCTGATCGTCCACCGGCGCACATGCCGATCCGAGCATGGCGACAAGGATCGGAATGCCCAGCGTCGTGGCGATGCGTCTCACCGGGATCATGCGCTTCCTCCTGCTCTGCGCGCGGCTCCTGCGCCGGGCGCTCTGGCCAATGTTCTCGTCCCTCGGCGCCGGCGGCGCAATATCGGACCCTTGATAGGCGATAACAGCGGGGGGTCCGGCGCTTGGACATTGATTATCGTGCCCCCGCTGCCCATGATCGCGCAAACAGAAACCCGGAGCAGTTCCATGAGACTTTCCGCCCTGCTGGTCGCGCTCGCGCTTGCGGGCGCGCTTGCCGTGCCGGCCGAGGCGGCCTGCTATGCCGATTACAAGGCCAAGCGGGACCGCCCCCCCCTGCGCCTGCACTACGGCGTGGCGCAGGTGTCCGACAACGCCTGCAACCGCAAGGCTGCCGCGCGCGTTCTCAGGCCGCGGCTGAACCAGGCGGGCTGGACGTTGCTCAACGTTCTGTCCACCTTCGGCCCGGAAGGACTGGACGAAAGGAGAGCGAGTGCAGGACGCTTCTTCCTCCGCTACTGACGCGCTTCGCGCCGGAAACCGCGTGGTGGCCGGCGGGATCGCGGTCATCGTGCTGATCCTTGCCGCCGCCGCCGTCTTCCTGTTCCTGAACCTGCCCGACGCCGACGCCTTCAACGCGCGGGTCGAGCGGCTGTTCGTCGAGGTGGACGCGCTCCGCTCCGGCCCCGAGATCCGGCTGCTGGAGATCCTCGCCCAGTCCGGCACCACCTTCTCGGAGGTGCTGGCGAGCTACCGGATGGTGATCTTCGTGCTGCTGGTGTTCTCGACATCGCTTCTGGTGGCGGCGCTGGTGCTGCTTGTCACCATCGTGGCGCTGAACCGGCGGATGTCGGCGATCCAGCGCTCGGGCATCCAGGTCGCCTCGCTGATGATCAGCCGCGAGAGCCGGTCGGTCTACATCAATGACATGGAATTCTCGCTGACCGAGGCGGCGATCGAGACGCTTTCGGTGCTGGCCGAGGCGCGGATGGACGACGACGTGCTGACCGGCGCGCAGATCGAAGCGGTGATCTCGGGCAAGAACGTGGCCGACTGCGACGAGGCGGCGGGGGCCACGCGGGTGAAGCGGCTGCGCGATGCGCTGGGCAACCAGCTGGTGAGCGAGTTGCTGGTCAAGACCATCGCCCGGCGCGGCTACATGCTGGCGGTGGGCAAGGACACGATCCGGATGGTCTAGAGAAAGCCGATCCATCGACCGGCGACCAGCACCGACAGCCAGAGCGCGGCTGACAGCAGTGCCGCCATCCGCAGCGGGGGCTGGGCAACCCCTCCGCTGCGGGCCTCCGCCCAGGCGCGGCTGCGGTGGACGAGCGCCAGGTTCAGCACGGCGGCGGCCACCAGCGGCAGCTTCACAAGGAAGGCGCGGTTCGCCAGATACTCCGCCGGATCGACGCTGAAGAGCCAGAGCCCGGTGGCCAACGCCAGCCCGAGGCCCGCCGCCGCGCTGCGGGCGAGAACCGGCGCGACCGCCGCCACGCGTGCGCCCGATGCCAGCATCAGGTCAAGCGGCAGGATCGCCCCGAGCAGAAGCCCGATCCCGAGGATATGCGCCGCATTGACCAGAAGATAGGCGGTGCCCGACCCTCGCAGGAGCTGCGCGCCCGGCCAGCCCTGCAGGATCTCGATCACCTCAGTTCTCGGGTCCGATCATCTCGGGGTAGAAATCGTATTTCTTGCCGTCGATGGTGATGCGGACCGCCTTCATCAGGTTCCGGCCGTCGCTGGCACGATGCCCGAGCACATGCACGGCGACCCCGGGCTGCGCCGTGTCGGCGGTGAAGCCCGCGCGTTCGGTGCGACCGGGATTGCCGAGTTCGACGGTCCAGCGCGCGCCGTCGGGGGCGATCAGCTCCAGCTCGGGATGGGGCGGCGCCATCGACACCGACTGAAGCTCGCCCGTCACCTGCGAAAGCTGGTCTTCGGCCCAGTTCCAGCCGTGATGGGCGAAGGCGGCTGTCGCCGAAAGGCCGGCTGCGAGGGCGATGCCGAGGCGGGAAATGCTCATGGCCTGTCTCCGTGCTGTTCCTGCCCCAACGCTGCAGACGCCCCATGGGATCATCGCCCGCCGGTCACTCCTTGTTGAACGGCCGGGCTGGGCCCGCCTGCCGGCCTGCGCCGTTCCGTCGCGAGGGGCCCAAACGCGCCCCCTGTCACGCCGCCTGTCACGCCGCTGCCGCAAAACTCTTGCATCACAGGGGGGGTGGCCCTATACGCCCCGTCTTTCCTGTTCGAACGGGGGCTCGATTGATCCAGACACCCTTCTACCTGATCGATTCGGCCAGCCTCGCGCGGAACATGGCTGTCATCGACCGTCTTCGGGCGGCCTCGGGCGCCAAGGCGCTGCTTGCGCTCAAGTGCTTCGCCACCTGGCCGGCCTTCGACTTGATGCGCGACCACATGGACGGCACCACCTCCTCGTCGCTCTACGAGCTTCGGCTGGGGCGCGAGAAGTTCGGCAAGGAAACCCATGCCTATTCGGTCGCCTGGCCAGATCACGAGATCGACGAGGCGGTGGGCTACGCCGACAAGATCATCTTCAACTCGATCGGCCAGCTTGAGCGGTTCAAGGACCGGTGCGGCGGCATCGCGCGTGGCCTGCGTCTGAATCCGGGCCTGTCCACCTCGGGCTTCGACCTTGCCGATCCGGCGCGTCCCTTCAGCCGGCTGGGCGAATGGAGCGCCGAACGGATCGAGTCGGTGCTGCCGGATATCTCGGGCGTGATGATCCACTACAACTGCGAGAACGCGGATTTTGCCCTGTTCGACCGCCAGCTTTCCGACATCGAGGCCCGCTTCGGCACGATCCTGTCGCGCCTCGACTGGGTCAGCCTTGGCGGCGGCATCCACTTCACCGGCGAGGGCTATCCGGTCGAGCGTCTGGCCGAGCGGCTGCGCGCCTTCTCGCAGGCCCATGGCGTGCAGGTCTATCTGGAGCCGGGGGAGGCCGCGATCACGCGCTCGGCCACGCTGGAGGTGACGGTTCTCGACATCCTCGACAATGGCAAGAAGCTGGCCATCGTCGACAGCTCGGTCGAGGCGCACATGCTCGACCTGCTGATCTACCGCCAGTCGGCGAAGATGGAGCCGGACGAGGGCGCGCACAGCTACATGGTCTGCGGCAAGTCCTGCCTTGCGGGCGACATCTTCGGCGAGTTCCGCTTCAGGGAACCGCTGCGGGTCGGCGACCGTCTCTCCATCTCGGATGCCGCCGGCTATACCATGGTCAAGAAGAACTGGTTCAACGGGGTCAAGATGCCGAGCATCGTCCTTCGCGAGCCCGACGGATCGCTGCGCGTCGCGCGCGAGTTCGGCTATGCCGACTATGCCTCCAGCCTCGGCTGAGTGAGGCGCTTCCCTCTGTCCTTGAAGGAGACGGTTCGAAGTGAGGAAGAACGTGTTGATCATCGGTGCCGGCGGCGTCGCACAGGTGGTGGCGCACAAATGCGCGCAGTCGAATGACGTGCTGGGCGACCTGCACATCGCCTCGCGCACGGTCGCGAAATGCGAGGCGATCATCGCCTCGGTGCACGAAAAGCGCGCGATGAAGGTGCCGGGCACGTTCGAGGCCCATGCCGTCGATGCAATGGACACCGCCGCCGTGGCCGGGCTGATCCGCAAGACCGGCGCGCAGATCGTGATCAACGTGGGGTCCGCCTTCGTAAACATGCCGGTGCTGGAAGCCTGTATCGAGACCGGCGCGGCCTACATGGACACGGCAATCCACGAGGACCCGAAGAAGATCTGCGAGACGCCGCCGTGGTATGGCAACTACGAATGGCAGCGCCGCGACCGCTGCGCGGCGGCGGGCGTGACGGCGATCCTCGGCGTGGGCTTCGATCCGGGCGTGGTGAACGCCTATGCCCGTCTCGCGGCGGACGAGTATGTCGAGAAGATCGAGTCGATCGACATCGTGGACATCAACGCAGGCTCGCACGGCCGCTGGTTCTCGACCAACTTCGACCCCGAGATCAACTTCCGCGAGTTCACCGGCACGGTCTATTCGTGGCAGAACGGCGCGTGGCAGTCGAACCGCATGTTCGAGGTGGGGCAGACCTTCGATCTGCCCGTGGTGGGGCCGCAGAAGGCCTATCTCACCGGCCATGACGAGGTGCACTCGCTGTCGGCGAACTTCCCGCAGGCCGACGTGCGCTTCTGGATGGGCTTCTCGGACCATTACATCAACGTCTTCACCGTGCTGAAGAACCTCGGCCTGCTCTCGGAACAGCCGGTCAGGACCGCCGAGGGGCTGGAGGTCGTGCCGCTGAAGGTGGTGAAGGCGGTCCTGCCCGATCCGTCCTCGCTCGCGCCCGACTACACCGGCAAGACCTGCATCGGCGACATCGTGAAGGGCACCACGAACGGCCAGCCGGTCGAGGTCTTCATCTACAACGTGGCCGACCATGCCGAGGCCTATGCCGAGGTCGGCGCGCAGGGGATCAGCTACACCGCGGGCGTGCCCCCGGTGGCTGCGGCCATCCTGATCGCCAACGGCACCTGGGACGTGAAGAAGATGGTGAACGTCGAGGAGCTGGACCCTCGGCCGTTCCTCGGCCTCCTGAACCGGATGGGCCTGCCCAGCCGGATCAGGGACGCAGAAGGCGACCGCCCGCTCGAGTTCTGATCACGCAGCCTCGGCCGTGGCGGTGGGCGCTGCGGCCGGGGACTCGCTGCGCGCCACGCCGCGGTTGCGGATCGGATCGGCCAGCAGGCGCAGGCCGTTCAGCACGACGAGCACCGTGCCGCCCTCGTGGCCGATCACGGCCAGCGGCAGCGGCAGGTCGAAGAACAGCCCGCCCACCACCAGCGTCACCATCGCTCCCATCGCGAAGACCAGGTTCTGCCGGATGATGAGGGCGGTCCGCCGCGCCAGCCGGTGAGCCGCCGCCAGCCGGGTTATGTCCTCGGACAGAAGCGCCACGTCGGCGGCCTGAAGCGCCACTTCCGAGCCCGCAGCCCCCATGGCGATGCCCACGTCGGCCCGCGCGAGGGCGGCGGCGTCGTTCACCCCGTCACCCACGAAGGCCATGCGGCCCTGTGCGGCAAGCTCGGCCACGATGCGCACCTTGTCCTCGGGCAGGAGTTCGGCGTGGATCTCGTCGCGGGCTATGCCGAGGCTGGCGCCGATCCGTTCAGCCACCGCGCGGCGGTCGCCGGTCAGCATCTCGACCCGGCCGATGCCGGCGGCGCGCAGCGCCTCGATGCCGGGGCGCGAACTGTCGCGCGGCCGGTCGGCCACCGTCAGCGCCCCGATCAGCCGGGCGCCACGCCCCAGCAGAACCATGGTCCGCGCGCCCTGATGCAGCGCCGAGATGGCCTCAGGGTGATCGACCGGCCCGCCCCGCGCGCCCATCCGCGCCGCAAGCCGGGCGTTGCCGGCCCAGATCATGCCCTGGTCATCGACCCCGACCATGCCTTCGCCCGGCACCGCCCGGGCCTCGCGCACCGGGAAGGGGGTGAGCCCGCGCGCCTCAGCCTCGTGCCGGATCGCATCGGCGATGGGATGTTCGGAATGGGCCTCGAGACCGGCGAGGCGCGACAGGAAGTCGTCGCGGTCGCCGTCGCAGACGATCTCGACCACCTCCTGCCGGCCGGTGGTCAGCGTTCCGGTCTTGTCGAAGGCGAAGGTGCGCACCTTGGCCAGCGTCTCCAGCGCCGCGCCGCCCTTGAACAGCACACCGCCGCGCGCCGCCACGGAAAGCGCCGACAGGATCGCGGCCGGCACCGAGATCACGATGGCGCAGGGGCTGGCCGCGACAAGCAGCGTCGCCGCGCGGTAGAGCGCATCATCCCACGGCCGTCCGACCCAGAGAAAGGCCAGCAGCGCCGCGATGGACCCCGCAAGAACCGCCACGGTGTAGCGCTGGCCGAACCATTCGCTGAACCGCTCTGACGGGGCCCGCGCGGCCTGCGCCTCGGTGACCAGCTGGATCATCCGGGCGACGGTGCTTTCGCCGAGCGGACGGCGCACCTCGACCTCGAGCACGCCATGCAGGTTCACCGTCGCCTCGAACACCTGCACGCCGCGCGTCTTCAGCACGGGAACGGACTCGCCGGTGATGGTGGATTCGTCGATCGAGCCCTCGCCCTCGACGACCACGCCATCCACCGGGACCCGCGCGCCGGGGCGAAGCACCACGACGTCGCCGGGCCGCAGATCCTCGACCGGAACCTCCTCGGTGCCGCTTGCCGTGCGGCGCAGGGCACGGTCCGGACGAAGCTCCATCAGCGCCTCGATGGCCCGGCGGGCGCGGCCCATCGCGCGGTGTTCCAGCGTGGTGGACAGGCTGAAGAGCGTCAGCAGCACCGCGCCTTCGAGTGCCGCGCCGACCGCCGCCGCGGCAAGCGCCGCAATGACCATCAGAAGGTCGATGTCCAGCTCGCGCTCCTGCCACAGCGTCGTAAGGGCGCGGATCGCGGCCGGCACGCCGCCGGCAAGGAAGACGACGAGGATGGCCGCGGCCTCGGCGATGTCGCGGATCTCCGACGATCCGGCCGGCCCCCAGCGCAGCCCCACCGCCACCAGCATCCCTGCCAGCGTCAGCCCCGTCAGGACCAGGCGTGTCCGCTCTTCGATCATCGTCACCATCCGTCTCAACCGCAACACTGCAACGGAGATGGCGCATCCGCGACGGGCTGTCGCGCGCTAACGACTCGCAATCGGCGGAGCGCGTCAAGTTGCCCCGCCCCTGCGACGTCAGGCCCCGTCCTGCGGGTCCTTCGGATCCTGGCCCGGCTGCTTCTGCGAGCGCTTCGGCCCCGCCTCGCCCGGATCCTCGCGGCCCTTTCCGGCCGGGTCGATCTGCTGCTGGCGCTGGTCGACCACGTTGCCCTCGCGCCGGCGGTCGCCCGGCGCGGACTTGTCCTTGTCTGCCATGATGTCCTCCATGCCGGCTGAACCGCTCAGGGGGTCATCCGTTCCACCGCCTCGTCCCGGAAGCGGCGCGTCTCGAGCGCGGCTGCCATCAGCGTCCGGGTATAGGGTTCCCGCGGCTGGTCGAAGATCTGGTCGGTCTGGCCTTCCTCGACGATGCGACCCTCCTTCATCACCACGATGTAGTCGGACAGCGCCCGCACTACCGCAAGATCATGGCTGATGAACAGGTAGGACAGGTCGTGGCGCGCCTGCAGGTCGCGCAGCAGGTCAACGATCTGCTTCTGCACCGACCTGTCCAGCGCCGACGTCGGCTCGTCCAGCACGATCAGCTTCGGCTTCAGGATCATCGACCGCGCGATGGCGATGCGCTGGCGCTGCCCGCCCGAGAACTCGTGCGGGTAGCGGTTGCGCATGTCGGGCGACAGGCCCACCTCGGCCAGCGCCTCGCCGGCGCGCCGGTCGCGCTCGCGCCCCGAAAGGTCCGGCTCGTGGATCTTCAGGCCCTCGGTGATGATCCGGCCCACCGTCATCCGCGGCGAGAGGCTGCCGAACGGGTCCTGGAACACCAGCTGCATCCGCCGCCGCAGGGGGCGCATCTCGGCCGCGTCGCGGCTCAGTTCGCGCCCCTCGAAGCTGACCAGCCCCGTCGAGGGCAGGAGCCTGAGCAAGGCCCGGCCCAGCGTGGACTTGCCCGAACCGCTTTCGCCGACGATGCCGATGGTCTGCCCCTGCCGCAGCCGGACCGACACCCCGTCCACCGCGCGCAACTCGTCGGGCTTCGAGAACAGCCCGCCGCCCCGGGTGAAGGTCACCTCGACCTGCCGCCCCTCCATCAGCACGGGGGCGGTCTCGGGCGGGGGCAGCTTGTGCCCCCCGGGCTCGGCATCCAGCAGCATCCGCGTGTAGGGATGCCGCGGCGCAGTGAAGAGCCGCCCCGTCTCGCCGGTCTCGACCACCTCTCCCGCCTGCATCACATAGACCCGGTCGGCGAAGCGCTGCACGATGCCGAGGTCGTGGGTGATGAACAGGATCGCCATGCCCAGCCTCTGCTGGAGATCCGCCAGCAGCGCGAGGATCTGCGCCTGGATCGTCACGTCGAGCGCCGTCGTGGGTTCGTCCGCGATCAGGATGTCGGGATCGCAGGCCAAGGCCATCGCGATCATCACCCGCTGGCGCTGCCCGCCCGACAGTTCGTGCGGGTAGCTGTCGATCCGCCGTTCCGGCTCGGGAATGCCGACGAGGCGCAGCAGGTCGATGATCCGCGGCCGGGCAGCGCGCTTCGAGAGGCCCCGGTGGAAGCGCAAGGGCTCGGCCAGTTGCTCGCCGATCCGGTAGAGCGGGTCGAGCGAGGTCATCGGTTCCTGGAAGATCATGGTGATCTTGTCGCCACGGACCTTGTTCAGCTCGCGCTCTGGCAGGCCGATCAGCTCGCGCCCCCGGTAGCGGGCCGAGCCGGTGGCGCGGCCGTTCTGCGCAAGCAGGCCCATCAGCGCCATGGTCGTCTGGCTTTTCCCCGATCCGCTTTCGCCGACGATGGCGACGGTCTCGCCGGGCATCACGGTGAGGTCGATGCCGCGCACCGCCTGCACCTCGCCGTCGTTGGTCTGGAAGGTGACCCGCAGGCCCTTCACGTCGAGAACCGGCTCCATCGTCAGCGGTCCTTCGGGTCGAGGCTGTCGCGCAATCCGTCGCCAAGGAAGTTCAGCGCAAAGAGGATCGCGGTCAGCGTGAGGGCGGGCCAGATCAGGAGCCACGGCGCGCCGCGCATGTTGGCAGCGCCCTCCGAGATCAGCAGGCCGAGCGAGGTCAAGGGTTCCTGCACCCCGAGGCCGAGGAAGGACAGCAGGCTTTCCAGCAGGATCGCCTTCGGGACCAGCAGGGTGACGAAGACGATCACCGGCCCCAGCGTGTTCGGCACGATATGGCGCATCAGGATGCCCGCGCGGGTCGATCCCAGCGCCTCGGCGGCCTGCACGAACTCCTGCCGCTTCAGGCTGAGGGTCTGGCCGCGGACGATGCGGGCCATGTCGAGCCATTCGGTCGCGCCGATGGCGATGAAGATGATGACGAGGTTCCGCCCGAAGAACACCACCAGCAGGATCACGAAGAAGATGAACGGCAGCGAATAGAGGATGTCCACCACCCGCATCATCACGTTGTCCACCCGTCCGCCCAGATACCCCGAGATCGCCCCGTAGGCGACGCCCAAGAGCAGCGCCATCGCCGAGGCGAGAAGCCCGATGGCCAGCGAGATCCGCACCCCGATGAAGATGCGCGACATCAGGTCCCGGCCGATCGCGTCGGTGCCGAACAGGAAATAGAGCTGCTCGACCTCGGCCGTCAGCGTGCCGCTGCGCCCGTCGGGGCCAAGTTCGAGCTTCGGATTCAGGAACAGGTCCGAGCGCTGGAAATAGCGCAGGATGCGCTCGTCGATCGGCTCGTCGTCGGTGATGTCGACCGAGACGATGCCGTTCTCCAGCACCGGCGTGCCCTCGATCCGGGCGCGAGCCATGGTGCGTTCGAAATTCGGGATTACCACGTCGGCGCGCGGATAGGGCTCGAGGCTCGCCGGCGCGCGCACGAATTGCGGGTAGACGCGGGTGTAGTCGTGCGGGCTGAGCCAGGGGCCGAAGATCCCCACCAGCGCAAGGAAGGCCAGCACCAGCGCCGAGGCGACCGCGGCGCGGTTGCGCCGCAGCCGGATCCACGCGTCCTGCCAGAGCGAGCGGCCGGCCACGGCCTTCGGGGCGATACTCATGGGCGCTTCAGTCATAGCGCACCCGCGGGTCGAGAAGGGTGTAGAGCAGGTCCACGATCAGGTTGAACAGCAGGATGAAGAGCGCGATCACCACCACCGTGCCCATGACCAGCGTGTAGTCGCGCCCCAAGGCACCTTGCACGAAGTACCGTCCGATGCCGGGCAGGCCGAAGATGGTCTCGACCACGACCGAGCCGGTCAGCAACCCCGCCGCGGTCGGCCCCAGATAGCTGACCGCCGGCAGCATCGCGGCACGCAGCGCGTGCTTCACCACCACGGTCCGCGCCGGAAGGCCATAGGCCCGCGCCGTGCGGACGTGGTTCGAGCGCAGCGCCTCGATCGTCGCGCCGCGTACCAGTCGCGCGATCACCGCCACCTGCGGCAGCGCCAGCGTCACCACCGGCAACACCCAGTAGGCAGGGTCGGACGCCGACCAGCCCCCCGCGGGCAGCCAGCGCAGCATGACGCCGAAGAACAGGCTGAGGAGCGGCGCCACCACGAAGTTCGGCGTGGTGATGCCGAAGGTTGCGAGCCCCACGATGGAATAATCGAGCCACGAGTTCTGCCGCAGCGCCGCAAGCGCCCCCAGCGCCGTGCCGATCAGCACGGCAAGCGAGATCGCGAGGCCCCCCAGCAGCATCGACACCGGCAATCCGGCGGCGAAGAGGTCGTTCACCGTGAAATCGCGCTTCGTGAAACTCGGGCCGAGGTCGCCCCTCAGCAGGTTCCCCATGTAGGTCAGGTATTGCGACCAGAGCGAGCCATCGAGGTCATAGGCCCGCTTGAGGTTCTCCATGATCAGCGGGTCTAGCGGGCGTTCAAGGTCGAACGGCCCGCCGGGCGCCAGCCGGATCATGAAGAAGGTCAGCGTGACGATGATGAAGACGGTCGGCACGGCGCTGGAGAGCCGTCTCAGGGTGTAACGCAACATGGGAAGCCCTCGCAAAAGCGGGCGGGCCGGCGGCCCGCCCCGGTGCCGTCACTCGGTCAGCGAGAGCCAGCGGGTGCGGTGGGCATCCTGGATGTTGTCCTCGTAGCCCTGCACCTTGTCGGCCACCAGCGAGCGCGAGGAATAGGTCAGGATCGGGATGGCCGGCACCTCGGCCAGCAGCAGCGTCTCGGCCTCGGCCAGAACCGCGGCGCGCTCCTGCAGGTCGAGCGTGGTCTCGGCCTTGGTCAGCAGCGCGTCATAGTCGGCGTTCTTCCAGCGCGGATAGTTGAACTGCACGTCGGATTCGAACAGGAACAGGAAGTTCTGCGGATCGGAATAGTCGCCGATCCAGCCCGCGCGCACGATGTCGAAGGCGCCGCCCTCGCGCAGGTAGTTGAAGTAGCCCGTCCCCTCCATCTCGTTCAGCGTGGCGTTGATGCCGACGTTCTTCAACATGTCGGCCACCGCCGTCATCGTGTTCTTGTGGTTCTCGCCCGAGTTGTAGGAGAGCTGCACGGTCAGGCTGCCCTCGGACACGCCCGCCTCCTGAAGCAGCGCCTTGGCCTTGTCCTCGCGGTCGAGAAGGTCCGCCTCGGCATAGTCGAGCATCGGGGGCTGCTCGACATAGTTGGCGATGCCCGGCGGGACCATCGAATAGCCGGGCAGCATCGTCTCCTGCCAGACCTCGGTGGCGAGGAACTCGCGGTCGATCACCATGGAGATCGCCTGCCGGACCTTCGGGTCCTTCAGCGGGCTGCCGTCGGCGCCCTTCACCGGCAGGTAGTAGGTGCCCAGATAGGGCGCGATGCGCAGCTGGTCGCCCAGGTTCTCGCGCATGTAGGTCATCTGTTCCGCCGGCACGTCCGAGCAGATCTGCACCTCGCCGGCCTCGAAGCGGCGCAGGCAGGCCGAGCGGTCCTCGAAGGGCACCCATTCGACGCGGTCGATCTTCACCTCGGCGGCGCGGTGGAAATGCGGGTTCTTCGCCATCACGATCCGGTCGTTCGGAACGAAGCGTTCCAGCATGTAGGCGCCGTTCGTGACCAGCACGCCGGGCTTGGTGAAGTTCGCGCCCTCCGCCTCGACCGTCTTGCGGTGCATCGGCAGCGCGGTCTGGTGGGTCATCAGCTCCAGGAAATAGGGCGTGGGCGCGTTCAGCGTGATCTTCAGCGTGTGGTCGTCCACCGCCTCGACGCCCAGTTCCTCGGGCTGCATCTGGCCGGCCGTGATGGCTTCCGCGTTCTTGATCGGGAAGAGGATGCTGGCATAGCCCGCCGCGGTGGCTGGCGTCATGATCCGGCGGTAGGCGAAGACGAAGTCGCCGGCGGTCACGGGGTCGCCATTCGACCATTTCGCCGTGGGGCGCAGCTTGAAGGTATAGGTCAGGCCGTCCTGGGAGATCTCCCAGCTTTCCGCCACTCCCGGCACCACCTCGGCCTTCGCGTCATGCACGACCAGACCCTCATACAGGTCGTGCAGGATGTTGGATTCCGACACCGTCGAGGTGAGGTGATGGTCGAGCGTCGCAGGGTCCGTGTCGTTGCCGCGGACGAGCGTGACCTGTGCAGCGGCGATCCCGGCCGTCCCCGCGAGAAGGGCAAGGGCGCAGACGCCCGTGCGGATCGAGAGCGAAATCATGGCGAAGGTCCTCCTTGTTGTCGTTCTGGTTGTGTTGATCTATCCGCACCGGCCCGCCGTCCCGGAAGCCGTGGTGCCGCAACGGCATGAGGATCTGAGCGGAAATCCGCCGGCTGCGGATCGAACCCGCGGCCCCCGGCCCGGTTCCGCCACCGCGTCAGGGCGCCAGCGCCCGACCCTCGGCAATGCGCAGGCGGTTGTGGATGTCGGTGGCTGCGACCTCGGCCTGCGCCATCGCGACGGCGATCTGGTTGAGGCCGGTCACCACGTCGCCGGCGGCCCAGACGCCGGGCAGGCCGGTGCGCTGGCGCGCGTCCGTCTCGATCCGTCCATCCGGCGACAGCGGCAGGCCCAGTTCGCGTGCGAGCATGGTCTGCGGATCGTTCCCGAATCCCGCATAGGCGGCATCGAACTGCGCCTCCGATCCATCGCCGAAATGCAGAACAACGCCGACGTCGCCGCCGGCCTCGATCCTGCGGACCGGCCGCGCCTCGATCCGCACCCCGGCATGGTCCAGCATCTCGCGCTGGTCGGCCGGCAGTTCGACCGGCGTCAGGGTGACCAGCGTCAGATCGGCCGTGTAGCCGCGCAGGAACAGCGCCTCGCCGATCGCACAGCCGGCATGGCCCAGCACCGCGATGCGACGGTCGATCACCTCGTAGGCGTCGCAGATCGGGCACTGGCGGATGATGCCCTCGCGCACCCGCGCCACGGCGTCCGGCAGGTCCGGCAGGCGGTCGCGGATCCCGGTGGCGAGGATCAGTTGCCGGGTCAGAAGCGTCCCGCCCTCGGTGCCGACCGCGATGCGGCCGTCCGCCAGCACCTTGGCGGTCGTTGCGGCGGCGCGGCGCGGCTCCACGCCGAACCGGGAGAGCTGTTCGCGCATCCGTGCAAGCAGGTCAGGGCCGCCGATCCCGTCCGGAAAGGCGGGGTGGTTGTGCGAGCGCGGGATCAACGAGGCGCGGCTTTCCCCGCCGTCGAGCAGCGTGACGTTGCGCCGGAACCGGGCGAGGAAAATGGCGGCGGTCAGGCCGGCGGGTCCGGCGCCCACCACGATGCAGTCGGACGTTTGGTCCATGTTCCCTCCGCAGCTTCTTCACCCGGAACCTTCGGGGGACGATTGTCGTTCCGCTCGGGATGATCATATTGCAGGAATGGCCACGGCCCATCGGGCTTCGGCCGCGTGGTGTCAGGGGAGAGTTGCCGGATGATCGCGACCGGGGAGCCGTTGCAGACTGCAGGCGTCGTCGCGGATCGTGCCCTTCGAACAGGCTCGGCCGCCGTCAAGGTGCTGGACTGCGAGGCACGTCCCCTTGATCCCGATGCCATTCCGGCCGAGGGTGCGCGACTGAGCCTTGTCCGCGACCCGCGCCGCCCCTTCGTGTCGGGGGCGGTCCTGCTGCTGGACGAGGCCGGCGGTGCGGTGGCCGAGCTTCCGCCGCTGCCCGTCCGCATGCTCGCGGCCCTGCTTGACAACGGCTGCCACGTCTTTGCGCTGGTGGCGGGATCAGGCCCGCGCCTGCGGGTCTCCATCCACCTCGCGCCCCCGGTCTAGCCGCCGGACCGCCTTGCCCGCGCAAATGCGGGACCAGCGTCTTTCGCCCGATATCCGGTGATTTCGCAATGGCCGCTCGGCCTGCCCGCGCGCGCGATCCGGGGGCCCTGCGCGTGGCAGGAGGCGGCGGGGCAGCCTGTGCGCGATCTGGCGGCGACGGCCCCGCCACTGTGCGCTCTTGCCGAGGAAAGTGACTCAAATTCGCCGCAATCAGATCCGAAAAAGCTCTCTTTCCTATGATAGCTCGGCATCAGGGGTCCCGAAGGCGCGCACGAATGGCAAACTTCAAGAGCACGAACGGCGACGACTTTTTCGAGGGGTCGGATCGCAAGGATGATGTCGATGGCCTCGCGGGCAATGACACGCTGAAGGGGGGCGGGGGCAATGACATCCTCCGCGGTGGCACCGGGGACGATTCGCTCGCGGGCGACGCCGGTCGCGACCTGCTGGATGGTGGCGACGGCAACGACACCCTCAGCGGCGGCGCGGGCGGGGATGCGCTCAGCGGCGGGCGGGGGCTGGACATCGCCGATTACAGCGGGTCGAACGCGGGGGTGACCGTCAACCTGACGAACGGGACCGCGTGGGGCGGGGACGCCGACGGCGACAGCTTCGAGGGGATCGACGGGCTGACAGGCTCGGCCTACAACGACCGGCTGACGGGGTTCGACCAGGTCGGAACGGGTGCCGACGATACCTTCACCAACGTCATCCGCGGCGGCGGCGGAAACGATACCATCGACGGGCGTGGCGGGGCCGACAGCCTTTACGGCGATGACGGCAACGACAGCGTCATCGGCGGTGCGGGCGACGATCTGGTCGAGGGCGGCACGGGCAACGACACGCTGCAGGGCGATGCAGGCCGGGACATCCTCGACGGCGGTGCGGGGGACGACAGCCTGTCCGGCGGCGCGGACGCCGATATCCTTTCGGGCGGGACCGGCAACGACCAGCTTGACGGCGGGGACGGGGCCGATCTGCTCGACGGCGGCGAGGGCAGCGACACGCTGACCGGCGGAGCAGGCAACGACACGCTGCTTGCCGGCGCCGGTGACGTGATCATTGGCGGCGAGAGTGCCGATGGAAGCGACCGGGACGTCCTGATCCTGAACACCGGCGGCAACCGGCACTACACGATCGTCCGGGACGCGCCGGGCTCCGAATCCGGCTACATCCACTTCCAGACGCCGGACGGCCCGCAGTCCGTCCGGTTCCAGGACATCGAGGAGATCCGCGCGGTTCCCTGCTTCACTCCCGGGACCCGGATCCTGACCCTGCGCGGCGAGGTCGCCGTCGAGGCGCTGAAGGCCGGCGACATGGTGCTGACACGCGACAACGGCTACCTGCCGCTACGCTGGGTGGGCAAGCGCCGCCTCGGCCCCGAAGTGCTGGCGCGGGCGCCCGAGTTGCGGCCGATCCTGATCCGGCGCGGCGCGCTGGGCCCCTGCCGGCCGGAGCGCGACATGATGGTCTCGCGCCAGCACCGCATGCTGGTCTGGGGCGCGCGGGCCGAACTGCTGTTCGGCGAGGGCGAGGTGCTGGTTCGGGCGCTCCACCTTCTCAGTTTGCCGGGCGTCGAGGAAGCGGCGGTGGAGGAGGTAACCTATATACACATCCTCTTCGACCGGCACGAGATCGTCATGGCCGATGGCGCCTGGACCGAAAGCTTCCAGCCCGGCGACCGGACGCTCGATGGTCTTGATGCCGACCAGCGGGCCGAGCTGTTCGCGATCTTCCCGGAACTGCAGGGCGAGGCGGGCGGAAAGCTCTTCACGGCAGCGCGTCCGACGCTGCGCGCCCACGAGGTGCGCGCCCTGCTGGCGGCCTGACCGCAGGGCGTTCCGCAGCGGCGGGAGCGGCTGCGGCCGCGCCATTCGAGCTTGCGGCGGGCCGGGGTGGCGCGGTGCCACCCCGGCTGCCTTTTACTTCTTCGGCGGCGTGAACCGACGGCTGGTGTCCTGCGCGTCCGGCTTCGGAGCCTTGCGCGGCGCATCCTTCTTGAACCCGCCCGGCTTCGCCCCAGCGGCCTTCGCGCCGCCGGTCTTCAGCCCGTCCTTCTTGAAGCCGCCGCGCGCCGGTGCGCCTTCGGTGCGTGCCTTGCCGGCACCCGCCGGGCGCTCCTCGCGCTTGGCCTTGAAGCCCGCGGCCCGTTCAGGGCGATCCTCGCCCGGCCGCGAGCGGTATCCTTCGGAGCGATCCTCGGCCGGGCGCGGCTTGTAGCCTTCGGGACGCGGCGCGCCGCCGTGCGACTTGAAGCCGGCCGAGCGCGGCTTGCCCTCGGCGCCGCCGCCGTGGGACTTGTAGCCCGCCGACCGGGGGGCGGCGTCGGACTTGCCGGCATGGGACCGGAACCCGGCCGCGCGCGGCGCGCGTTCAGCGCGGTCCTGCGGGGTCCAGCGTGCCTTTTCGCGCGGCGCCCGGGCCTCTTCGCCCTCGCCAGCCGCCTCGCGGCGCGGACGGCGTTCCTCCTGCATTTCACGCTTCGCGAACGGCGCGGCCTCGTCGTGCCGGGCGCGCGGTGCCCGGGCCGGACGGTCGTCCGGGGTCCAGCCGGGGCGGCGACCCTCTTCCGTGTCGTCCTCGACGAAGCGGGACGGCTTCGGCTGGTAGGGTGCCTTTTCGCGGCGCGGCGCGGCCTCGTCGCGCGCGGCGCGCGGGGCGGCGGCGGGGCGGTCGGGTCGGGGCTTTCGCATCGGCCGCTCGGGCCGCTCCAGCGAGGGTTCGCCCGCAAGCCGCCGCATCGCCACGCCGGCCTCGATCTCCAGCGCGTCGCCGAAGCGGCTGGCGGCCGCCTTTGCGATCTGCACGAAGGTCTCTTCCTGCTGGACGCGGATCGCGCCGATCTCGTTCTTGGTCACGCCGCCGGCTTCGCAGATCTTCGGCAGAAGCCAGCGCGCCTCGGCACGGCCGGTATGGCCGACGCCGACGGAATACCAGACCGCCTCGCCGAACTCGCCGCGTTCGCGCGGGGCCCGTGCCGCCGACTCGGGCGGCGTCAGGTCCTGCAGCACCTCGGGCGCCGAGCGACCTTCGCGCCATAGCCGCACGAAGGCGGCAGCCATCTGCTGCGGGCCGAAGCGGTCGAGCAGCGTGTCGGCCAGCGGCATTTCGTCGGAGAGATCCTGCGCCAGCACCGGATGTTCCAGCAGCCGCGCGTCGTCGCGTTCCTGCACCTCGTCGGCCGAGGGCGGTTTGCCCCAGTCGGCGACCAGCTTCGCGCCGGTCAGCAGGCGCTGCGCCTTGCGCGCCTCGGAGGGCGCGACGACCAGCACCGACACGCCCTTGGCGCCGGCGCGGCCGGTCCGGCCCGAGCGGTGCAGCAGCGTTTCCGAATTCGAGGGCAGGTCGGCGTGAATCACCAGTTCCAGCCCGGGCAGGTCGATGCCGCGTGCGGCCACGTCCGTCGCGATGCAAACCCGGGCGCGGCCGTCGCGCAGCGCCTGCAGCGCGTGGGTGCGTTCCTGCTGGCTGAGTTCCCCCGACAGTGCCACGACCTGAAAGCCGCGGTTGCCCATGCGGGCGAGAAGGTGGTTCACCGCCAGCCGCGTCTTGCAGAAGACGATGGCGGATTGCGCCTCGTAATAGCGCAGCACGTTGAAGATCGCGTGTTCGCGATCGCGGGCGCTGACGGTCAGGGCGCGGTACTCGATGTCGGCGTGCTGCTTGCGCTCGCCCGCGGTTTGCAGGCGCATGGCCTCGCGCTGGAAGTCCTTGGCGAGCGCCTCGATCTCCTTCGGCACGGTGGCCGAGAACATCAGGGTGCGACGCTCTTCGGGCGCGCTGCTCAGGATGAACTCCAGATCCTCGCGGAAGCCGAGGTCGAGCATCTCGTCGGCCTCGTCCAGCACCACGGCGCGCAGGCCGGTCAGGTCGAGCGAGCCGCGCTCGATGTGGTCGCGCAGGCGGCCCGGGGTGCCCACGACGATATGGGCGCCGCGTTCCAGCGCCCGGCGCTCGGTGCGGTAGTCCATGCCGCCGACGCAGGTCGCGATCTGCGCGCCGGCCTCGCCGTAAAGCCAGCCGAGTTCGCGGGCGACCTGCAGCGCCAGTTCGCGCGTCGGGGCGATGGCGAGCGCCAGCGGCACGTCGGCGAACAGCAGCCGGTCGGCGCCCTGCAGGATCTCGTCGGCGATGGCGATGCCGAAGGCCACGGTCTTGCCCGAGCCGGTCTGGGCGGAAACGAGCAGGTCGCGGCCGGAGACGCCCTCGGCGAGGACGGCTTCCTGAACCGGGGTCAGGGCGTCATAGCCCTTGGCGGCCAGGGCCGCAGCCAGCGGCGCGGCAATATCAGTATGAGTCATGTATCTGCCATGAAGGGGACGCACATGGCGTCCGGGTTGCCGGCCAACCTGTCCCCTTCGCGGACGGGCGTGCCATGCCCGCCGTCCCGAGCAATCTGGGCCGTCCGGGCGCCATACAGGATTCGTCGCGCGCTGTATAGCGGCTTGACGACATACCGACTGATCGGTATGTTGAGCGAGTGGGAGGCGCAATGGGCGACGGTCGGACCCGACTTCTGGAAGCCGCGACCCGGCTGATCCGCGAACAGGGGTTTGCCGCCACCTCGGTCGATGCGATCTGCCGCGAGGCGGGCGTGACCAAGGGGGCCTTCTTCCACCACTTCCCCAGCAAGCAGGCGCTGGGCGTGGCAGCGGCGGAAAACTGGGCCGAAGTGACCGGCAGGCTTTTCGCCGAAGCCTCCTACCACGAACCCGCGGACCCGCTGGATCGCGTGTTCGCCTATATCGACTTCCGCCGCTCGCTGCTGGCGGGCGAGATCGCCGACTACACCTGTCTCGTGGGCACGATGGTGCAGGAGGCCCATGGCCTTGCGCCGATCCGCGAGGCCTGCGGCGCGAGCATCTTCGGCCATGCCGGAACGCTCGAGGCCGATATCGCCGCTGCGATGGCAGCGCGCCGTGTGGCGGGGTTCGAGGCGGCCAGCCTCGCCCGTCACATGCAGGCGGTGCTGCAGGGCGCGTTCATCCTTGCCAAGGCGGGGGGAGGGGCCGCGGCGGTCGAGGACGCTCTGGATCATTTGAAGCGGTACATCGGTTTGTTGTTCACGTCCCCGGCGCAGCCGGGATCTGACCCCAACTGAAGGAGACTTCCGATGCCTTACGTCGACGGATTCGTCTGTGCGGTTCCGAAGGACAACCGTCAGAAATACATCGACCACGCCGTCAAGGCGGCCGACAAGTTCAAGGAGCTGGGCGCGATCCAGGTCGTGGAGGCCTGGGGCGACGACGTGCCCGAGGGCAAGGTGACCTCGTTCCGCATGGCGGTGAAGCAGGAGGACGACGAGGCCGCGGTGTTCTCCTGGGTGGTCTGGCCGTCCAAGGAGACTCGCGACACCGCCTGGAAGGCGATGATGGAGGACCCCGAGATGGCCGAGATGGGCAAGGACATGCCCTTCGACGGCAAGCGGATGATCTACGGCGGGTTCCAGACCATCGTGGATGTCTGACATGGGCGGCTTCGTCTGGCACGAGCTGACGACGCCGGACCCCGACGGGGCGGTGGCCTTCTATGGCCGCCTCCTCGGCTGGGAGGCGCAGCCCTTCCCGGGGTCGGACCCGCCCTATCGGGTGATGATGGCGGGCGGCGCGGGCGTCGCGGGAATCTATGCTGCGAAGGCGCCGCAGCCGCCCGGGTGGATCGGCTACATCCATGTCGAGGATGTCGAGGCCGCCTCCACCCGCATCGAAGCCTCGGGCGGCCGTTTCGACGCGCCGGCGGAGGACATGGAGGGCATCGGCCGGATGCGTCTGTCCCGCGACCCGGACGGTGCCGCCTTCGTCCTGATGACGCCGGCCCCGCGCGGGGAGATGCCGCGCCCGGCCGAAGGCGCGCCGGGCGTCCCTATCTGGGACGAGCTTTACGCCTCGGATGTCGAACGGGCGTTCGCCTTCTACGCGGGCTTTGCCGTCTGGACCAGGGACAGCGCGATGGACATGGGCGACATGGGAGCCTACCAGATGTTCGCCGCGGGCGGCCCTGCCATCGGCGGGATCATGCGCCGGCCCGAGCAGATGATGCCGCCGGGCTGGCTGGTCTACTTCACCACCGCCTCGGTCACGGCCTCGATCGCGCTGGCGCAGGAGCTGGGCGCAACGCACCTGTTCGGCCCGCAGGAGGTGCCGGGCGAGATGTGGATCGCGCAGTTCCTCGACCCGCAGGGCCACATGTTCGGCCTCGTCGGACCCCACGGCTGACGCATGAGGCGGCCTGCCTAAAGGTGCAGGCCGCTTTGCCTCTTGGACTTTCCTGGACCCGCGCGCATATAGGGGCACCACGTCAGACGGAGGAAGAACCCATGCTCGGATTCGGGGACAAGACCGCCAATGGCGCCGCTCCGCAGGGCGGTCTCGTCAAGGACACGTCGGAAGCGACCTTCATGGTGGACGTGATCGACGCGAGCCGCGATGTCCCGGTGATCGTCGATTTCTGGGCGCCCTGGTGCGGCCCGTGCAAGACGCTCGGCCCCGCGCTCGAGGCCGCGGTCATTGCCGCCAAGGGCAAGGTCCGCATGGTCAAGGTCAACGTGGACGAGAACCAGATGATCGCGGCACAGCTGCGCATCCAGTCGATCCCCACGGTCTTCGCCTTCTTCCAGGGCCAGCCGGTCGATGCCTTCCAGGGCGCGCTGCCGCCTTCGGAGGTCAAGAAGTTCGTCGACAAGATCGCGGCCCTCGCGGGCGACGGCGGCCTTTCCGAGGCGCTCGCCGCGGCCGAGGAGATGCTGGCCGAAGGCGCCGTCGTCGATGCGGTGGAGACCTTCGCCGCGATCCTGGGCGAGGAGCCGGAGAATGCCGCCGCCTATGCCGGGTTGATCCGCTGCCATCTGGCGATGGGCGATCTGGCGCAGGCCGAGGGGCTGGCGAATGCGGCCTCGCCCGCCATCGCCAAGGCCAAGGAATTCGAGGCGGCAAAGGCGCAGATCGAGCTGGCCAAGCAGGCCGCCAAGGCCGGCCCGGTGGCCGAGCTGACGCGCGCCGTCGAGGCCGACCCGTCGAACAGCCAGGCGCGCTTTGACCTCGCGCTCGCGCTTCATGCGGCGGGGCGGATCGACGAGGCGGTGGAGACGCTGCTGGAGCTGTTCCGGCGCGACCGCGAATGGAATGACGGGGCGGCCCGGGCGCAGCTTTTCACCATCTTCGACGCGCTGAAGCCGACCGATCCGATCGTTCTGAAGGGGCGCCGCCGGCTGTCCTCGATGATATTTGCCTGATCCATGGGCCGGGCTAGTTCTGAGCCCATGATCAAGCAGGCGGACCTTCCCGACGTCATCCCCGTGTTCCCGCTGCCCGGTGCGCTGCTGCTGCCCCGGGCCCGGCTGCCGCTGCACATCTTCGAGCCGCGCTACCTGCAGATGCTCGACGATACGCTGAAGACGCGGCATCGGCTGATCGGCATGGTGCAGCCGCGCGACGTGCCGGACGGCGCCGAGAAGCGGCTCCACGCCATCGGCTGCGCGGGCCGCCTGACCGGCTTTTCCGAGACCGAGGACGGGCGCTACATGATCACGCTCTCGGGGATCTCGCGCTTTCGCGTGGTGTCGGAGGTGCAGGGCTTCACGCCCTATCGCCGCTGCAACGTGGACTGGGCGCCCTTCGCCCGCGACCTCGGCCCGGTCGAGACCGACTGCGGCTTTCGCCGCGACGCCTTCCTTGAACTGCTCGGCCGCTACTTCGCCGCCATGGAGCTTTCGACCGACTGGGGGTCACTGCGCGAGGCCGAGGAGGAGCTGCTGATCAACTCGCTCTCGATGCTCTGCCCCTTCGATCCCGAGGACAAGCAGGCGCTGCTCGAGGCGCCCTCGCTTGAAACCCGGCGCGAAACACTGGTAACGCTGATCGAATTCGCCCTGAGGGGCGGCACTGGTGAAGAGGTGATGCAATGAGCGACTCCCCCCTGTTCGACCGCCGGATGCTGGAGGCGCTGGTCTGCCCGGTGACCCAGGGCGTGCTGAGCTATGATGCCGAGCGGCAGGAACTGGTGTCGAAAGCGGCGCATCTGGCCTTTCCGATCCGCGACGGCATCCCGATCATGCTGGTGTCGGAAGCCCGCGCCCTCTAGGCGCGGGATTGCCCGGGCGGGCCAAGCCAGCCTGGAATGTCGCGGCACTTAGATCGGCTTGCCCTGCAGCAGCTTCGGCAGATCGCCGCTCAGGCCGGCCGCCTGCCGGATGAAGCCGCGACGCAGGCCCGGAAGGGCGTTCACGATCCCGATGCCGAGGTCGCGGCCCGCGCGCAGGACCGGGTTGTCGTTCGAGAACAGCCGGTTCACCGTATCCATCCCCATCGCGAGCAGGGTGGAGTCGAAGCGGCGCCACTGCTGGTAGCGCTGAAGGACGAGGGGCGAGCCGATGTCCTCTCCGCGCCGGCGTGCTAGGGTGAGCACCTCGGCCAGGGCCGCGACGTCGCGCAGGCCGAGGTTCAGGCCCTGCCCGGCGATCGGGTGCACGCCATGCGCCGCATCGCCCACCAGCGCGACCCGCGGCGCCACGAAGCTGTGCGCCAGCGACAGCGACAGCGGATAGGTGAAGCGCTTGCCGGCAAGCGCGATCCCGCCGAGGAAATCCCCGAAGCGCGGGCGCAGTGCGTCGAGGTAGTCGGCGTCCGGCAGGGCCTGGATCGCCGCAGCGTTCGCGTCGCTCTCGCTCCAGACGATCGAAGACCGGTTGCCCGGCAGCGGCAGGATCGCCAGCGGACCCGAGGGAAGGAAATACTGCCAGGCGGTGCCTCCGTGCGGGCGCTCGTGGTCGATGGCGGTCACCAGCGCGGTCTGGCCGTATCCCCAGCCGGTCCGCCGGATGCCGGCCCGGGTGGCGGTGCCGCTCTGCCGCCCGTCGCAGCCGACCAGCAGCCGGCCGGTCAGCCGCACCCCGGTCGAAAGCGTCACGGTGACGCCGGTGGCCGTCACCTCCTGCGCCTCGACGCTGGCGCCCGAGATCAGGCGGATGCGCGGCTCGGCCTCCATCGCCGACAGGAAGGCGGCGTAGAGGAAGCGATCCTCGAGCATGAAGCCCATCGGGCCTTCCTCGATCTCGGCATGGTCGAAGGCGAGGAAGAAGGGCGAGGGCCCGGTCGCCGTCGTCCCGTCGGTCGTCACGATCCGCAGGATCGGCTGGCTGTGGGCCGCCACCCCCTGCCAGAGCCCCAGCACCGACAAAAGCCGCTTCGAGGCCAGTGCCAGCGCATAGGCCCGGCCGTCGAAGCCGGCCTCGGCCCGGGCAGGGGCGGGGCGCGCATCGACCACCGCCACCGTGAAGCCGGTCTGGGCCAGCGCGAGCGCCAGGGCGGGACCATTCAGGCCGCCGCCGGCGATGAGGATGTCGGCATCTTGGATCATGGCGGCCAATATGGCCGGCCTTGCAGGATTGTCCAGTGAGGGCAGCGGCGTTACCGTCCGCCGCGGACAAGGGAGCGCGAGATGGACTGGCTTTGGATGACTGCGGCGGAGCTGGGTCGGGGGATCGAGGCCGGAAGGATCCATCCGGTCGAACTGACCGAGGCCTTCCTCGACGCCGCCGAGGACCACCCGGAAAGCCACCGCATCTATGCCCGGCTCACCCGGCCGCGGGCGCGCGCCGAGGCGATGGCCGCGGCCCAGCGGGCAAAGCTCGGCCTGCGGCGAGGGCTGCTGGACGGGGTCCCGCTGTCGTGGAAGGACCTGTTCGACACGGCCGGCATCGCGACCGAGGCCGGTTCGGCGCTGCTCGCGGGGCGCGTGCCCGAGCGCGACGCCGAGGTGCTGGCGACGGCGACGCTGGGCGGTCTCGTCTGCCTCGGCAAGACCCACATGTCGGAGCTGGCGTTCTCGGGGCTGGGGCTGAACCCGGTGACGGCGACGCCGCCCTGTGTGAACGATCCCGTCGCCGTGCCGGGCGGCTCGTCATCCGGGGCGGCGGCCTCGGTCGCCTTCGGGCTGGCGCCGGCGGCCATCGGCACCGATACCGGCGGCTCGGTCCGCATTCCGGCGGCCTGGAACGACCTGACCGGCCTCAAGACCACCTCGGGGCGGCTGTCGCTGCGCGGCGTGGTGCCGCTGGCCGAGCGGTTCGACACCGTGGGGCCGATCGCCCGCAGCGTCGAGGATTGCGCGATGCTGCTGGCGGCGCTGGAAGGCGGCCCGATGCCGGACCTGCGCGGCGTGTCGCTGGCCGGCACGCGGCTTCTGGTGCTGGAGACGGTTGCGCTCGAGGGTCTGCGCGAGGCGCCGGCCCAGGGGTTCGAGGAGGCCGTTGGCCGCCTCGCCCGCGCCGGCGCCCGCATCGAGCGGGTGGCGGCGCCCGAGGTGGCAGAGGCGATGGCTCTGGCCGGGCCGCTCTTCACCGGCGAGGCCTATGCGATCTGGCGTGAGGCCGTCGAGGCGGCGCCGCAGCTGATGTTCCCGCGCATCCTCGAACGGTTCCGCTCGGGCGCGAGCGTCGGGGTGGCGGATTACGTGGCAGGCTGGCGCCGGCTCATGGCACTGCGGGCGGCCTGGGGCGAGCGGACCGCCGCGCATGACGCCGTGCTGGTGCCGACCTCGCCGATCCTGCCCCCGCAGGCCGAGCGGCTGATGACGGACGAGGACTATTACGTCACCGAGAATCTTCTGGCGCTGAGAAACACCCGGATCGGCAACCTGCTCGGTCTGCCGGCGCTGACGCTGCCGACCGGCCAGCCGTCCTGCGGGATCTCGCTCATGGGGAGGCCGATGGGCGAGGAACGCCTTCTGCGGCTGGGGCTTGCGGTCGAGCGGGCGCTCGGCTGACGGGCGAAAAAGCCACAGCCCGACGCGGCCCTGAAGCCCGCGGGCCTTTTTCTGGACCCTCCGGGAAGTTGCCGCTATCCTGCGGCAAAACGGGGCGTTACGACCCCGATCACGAGGCAGCAATGGCATTTCCCGAGCGGTTTTCGAACCTGCCAGATTACGCATTTCCGCGTCTGCGGAAGCTGCTCGACTCGCACGCTCCGGGCGGCGAGCCGATTGCCATGACCATCGGCGAGCCGAAGCATGCCATGCCCGGTTTCGTCGGCCCGGTGCTGGCCGCCTCGCTGCAGGGCTTCGGGGTCTATCCGCCGAACGACGGCACGCCGGAACTTCTGGATGCGATCTCCGGCTGGCTTGCCCGGCGCTATCGCGTCGAGGTCGGGCCGGATCGCCTGATGGTGCTGAACGGCACGCGCGAGGGGCTGTTCAACGCAGCCCTTGCGCTGGTGCCCGAGCAGAAGCGGGGCCGCCGGCCGGTCGTGCTGATGCCGAACCCGTTCTATCAGGTCTATGCGATGGCCGCGCTCGCGCTGGGGGCCGAGCCGGTCTATGTGCCGGCGGTGGCCTCCAACGGCTTCCTGCCGGACTACGCGGGCCTGCCCGCCGAGGTCCTCGAGCGGACGGCGCTGGCCTATCTCTGCTCGCCAGCCAATCCGCAGGGCGCGGTCGCCTCGCGCGATTACTGGGCGGGTCTGATGGCCCTGGCGGAGAAGCACGATTTCCGCGTCTTCGCCGACGAATGCTATTCCGAGATCTGGCGCACGGCGCCGCCGGTCGGCGCGCTGGAGGTGGCGGACGCGGCAGGCACCGATCCCGAACGGGTCTTCGCCTTCCACTCGCTCTCGAAGCGCTCGAACCTGCCCGGATTGCGGTCGGGCTTCGTGGCCGGCGGGGCCGAGGGCATCGCCCGCATCCGCCAGTTGCGCGCCTTCGCCGGGGCACCGCTGCCCCTGCCGGTGCAGCGGGTGTCCGAGCGCGCCTGGGCCGACGAAACCCATGTCGAGGCGAACCGCGCGCTCTATCAGGAGAAATTCCGCATCGCCGATCAGGTGTTTTCCGGCATGCAGGGCTATATGGGACCCGAGGGAGGCTTCTTCCTCTGGCTGCCCGTGCCCGACGGCGAGGAGGCGGCGCTGCATCTCTGGCGCGAGACCGGGGTGCGGGTTCTGCCCGGCGCCTATCTTGCGCGCGAGGTCGGCGGCGAGAACCCCGGCAAGGGCTATATCAGGGTCGCCATGGTGGCCACGAAGGACGAAATGCAGTGCGGGCTGATCCGGCTCCGCGACTGCCTTTACGCGTGAGGACGGTAGCATGGCATCCTATAACGCTCGGCAGCGCGACCCGCTTCTGGATCAGAACATGCAGGCGATGCTGGAACGGCGCGGACGCGAGCTGCTGGGCATCGGCCTGCTGATCACGGCGCTCTGCTTCCTGCTGATGCTCGGCACCTACTCGCCCGAGGACCCGGGCTGGATGGTCGCGACGGACGAGCCGGCGCAGAACGCGCTTGGCCGCTTCGGGGCGGCGGTGGCCTCGACGCTGATGATCATCGCGGGCAAGGGCTCGTGGGGCCTGCCGATCGTCTCGGCGGCCTGGGGCCTGCGCTTCATGCTGCATCAGGGCGAGGAGCGCGCGCTGGGCCGCATCGTCTTTGCCGTGATCGCGGTGGCGCTGGGGTCGGTCTATGCCGCGACCCATGTGCCGGGACCGGAATGGACCCATTCCTTCGGTCTGGGCGGGCTTTTCGGCGATACCGTGCTGGGTGCGCTGCTCGAGATCGTGCCGCTGCCCGCGGCCATCGGGCTGAAGCTTCTGTCGCTGCTGGTCGGCGGCGGGGTGGTGGCCATGGGCCTCTTCGTCTGCGGCTTCGACCTGCGCGAGTTGCGCGCGGTCGCGCAGTTCCTGCTGGTGGGCCTCGTCGTGACCTACAACACCGCGCTGCAACTGGCCGGCCGCGGCTCGGCGCAGGCGGCGCAGCTGCTGCAGGAGAAGATCCAGGCCCATCGCGAGGGTCGGGCGGCCGTCGACGCCGCGGTGATGGCCGAGGCTATGCCGCGTCCGCGCAGCAGGTTCCGTCAGGCAGAGCCGGAGCCGGAGCCTGCCCCGGCCCCGCGGCCGAGCTTCCTCAGCCGCTTCCGCCCTGTGAGCGCGCCGGACATCGACCCCGAGGCGGTGATCGAGCAGCCGGCATGGGGCCGCCCGGCCGTGCTGCGGGCCGAGCCGCGCCATGTCGAGCCGGAACCCGCGCCGGTGCGCGAACGCACGGGCCTTCTGGCGCGGATGCCGCAACTGATCCGGCGCGCCGCCGATCCCGAGGCCGAACTGGTCGAGCCCCTGCTTTCCGCCTCGGCCGCGAATGCCGAGGGCCCGACCGAGGACCGGATCAAGGCGCGGATCAATGACGTGATCCGTTCGCGCGTGCGCCAGACCACGGCGCCGCTCTCGCCGATCGCCGCCGCCATCGCCCGCCGCGAGCCGCCGGTGGCGCGCCGCCGCACCGGCCCCGCCCCGCTGGTCGCCACCCGCCGCGGCCCGATGGAGCTGCCGCCCGAGCCGCCGCTGGTCGCGAGCGAGAAGATCCGCTTCGCCTCGGGCATGGTGGCCAGCCGCGGGCCGGTCGCCGCGACCGCCCGCCTTGCCGTCAGCGCGCTGGAGGCGGCGACCGCCTCGGCCCGTGCTCCCCGCCTTGCGGTGGACCTCGACGATTACCCGGCCGATGACGAGGACTATCTGTCGGACGAGGCCCTGTCCCTTGAGGCGGATGCCTATGGCGCCGAACCGGACGAGCCGGAATGGCGCGAGCACGAGGATTTCGACGACAGCGCCGACTGGGCGCTCGACCTCGCGCGGCCCGAGACGAAGCCGGCCGCGCCGCGCGCGCCGGAGCGGACGGTTGCCGTGCAGATGCCGCAGGCGCGGCCGCAGCCCTCGCGGCAGGCGGTGGCGGAAGCCCAGCCCCGGATGCGGTTCGAGGAGCAGGAGACGCATTACGAACTGCCGCCGCTGTCTCTGCTGACCTGCCCCTCGACGATCGTGCGCAACACGCTGTCGGTCGATGCCCTGAAGGAAAACGCTCGGATGCTCGAATCCGTGCTGGACGACTATGGCGTGAAGGGCGAGATCGTGGACGCGCAGGCGGGCCCCGTCGTCACGCTTTACGAACTGGAGCCGGCGCCGGGGCTGAAGGCCAGCCGCGTGATCGGTCTGGCCGACGACATCGCGCGCTCCATGTCGGCGCTTTCGGCCCGCGTCTCGACCGTGCCGGGGCGGACCGTCATCGGCATCGAACTGCCGAACGCCAGCCGCGAAAAGGTGATCCTGCGCGAGATCCTGTCGTCGCGCGACTTCGGCGACAGTTCGATGCGGCTGCCGCTGGCGCTGGGCAAGGACATCGCGGGTCGGCCGGTGGTCGCGAACCTCGCCAAGATGCCCCACCTGCTGATCGCCGGGACCACCGGCTCGGGCAAGTCGGTGGCGATCAACACCATGATCCTCTCCCTCCTCTACAAGCTGACGCCCGAGGAATGCCGGCTGATCATGATCGACCCGAAGATGCTGGAACTTTCCGTCTATGACGGCATCCCGCACCTCCTTTCCCCCGTGGTGACCGACCCGAAGAAGGCGGTCGTCGCCCTCAAGTGGGTCGTGGGCGAGATGGAGGAACGCTACCGCAAGATGTCCAAGCTCGGCGTCCGGAACATCGAGGGCTACAACGGCCGCGTGTCCGAGGCGCTCGAGAAGGGCGAGATGTTCAAGCGGACGATCCAGACCGGCTTCGACGAGGACACCGGAGAGCCGGTGTTCGAGACCGAGGACCTCCAGCCGGTCAAGCTGCCCTTCATCGTCGTCGTGGTGGACGAGATGGCCGACCTGATGATGGTCGCGGGCAAGGAGATCGAGGCTTGCATCCAGCGCCTCGCGCAGATGGCGCGGGCGTCGGGCATCCACCTGATCATGGCGACGCAGCGCCCCTCGGTCGACGTCATCACCGGCACGATCAAGGCGAACTTCCCGACCCGGATCAGCTTCCAGGTCACCTCGAAGATCGACAGCCGCACCATCCTGGGCGAGCAGGGGGCCGAGCAGCTTCTGGGCATGGGCGACATGCTCTACATGGCGGGCGGGGCGAAGATCACCCGCATCCACGGCCCCTTCGTCAGCGACGAGGAAGTCGAGGAGATCGTCAACCACCTGAAAAGCTTCGGCCCGCCGAAATACATGTCCGGCGTGGTGGAAGGCCCCGAGGACGACAAGGCCGACGAGATCGACGCGGTGCTGGGCCTCGGCGGCAATACCGATGGTGAGGACGCGCTTTACGATCAGGCGGTGGCGGTGGTCGCCAAGGACCGCAAGTGCTCGACCTCCTACATCCAGCGCAAGCTGGGCATCGGCTACAACAAGGCCGCGCGGCTCGTCGAGCAGATGGAGGAGAACGGCGTCGTCACCGCCGCGAACCACGTCGGCAAGCGCGAGATCCTGCTGCCGGAGCAGTGAGCGTCGCGGCGGCCGAGGGTGAAACCTTTCTCGCCGCAACGTGATGGTGGCGGGGATGCGCAGCAAGGGGCAAGCGACTAGCTTCATGACCATGAAACCGATGCGCCTGATGCTTGCCGCCGCGGCCTTTGCCGCCTTTGCCCTTCCCGC
This sequence comes from Rhodobacter sp. CZR27, assembly GCF_002407205.1. Classification (NCBI taxonomy): domain Bacteria; kingdom Pseudomonadati; phylum Pseudomonadota; class Alphaproteobacteria; order Rhodobacterales; genus Rhodobacter; species Rhodobacter sp. CZR27. Next base: position 105,648 of record NZ_CP023548.1, read on the forward strand.
GGCCGCGGAGAAGATCCCGCTGTCCGCGATCTCGACCTACCTGAACCGGCTGACCACGGCCGAGGCGGATTTCACGCAGGTGAATGCCGACGGGTCGATGTCCACGGGGCGGATCTTCATCAAGCGCCCCGGCCGCGTGCGCTTCGAATATGCCCCGCCGGAAAAGAGCCTCGTGATGGCGGGCGGCGGTCAGGTCGCGATCTTCGACGCGAAGTCGAACCAGCCGCCCGAGCAGTATCCGCTGAGCCGCACGCCGCTGAGCCTGATCCTGGCCGAGAACATCGACCTTGGCCGCGCGAAGATGGTGGTGGGCCACCGCGAGGACAGGAACACCACCCGCGTCGTGGCGCAGGACCCGGCGCATCCGGAATATGGCACCATCGAGATGGTGTTCACCGGCAACCCGGTCGCGCTCCGCCAGTGGGTGATCACCGACGACACCGGCAACCAGACCACGGTGATCCTGGGCGAGATGAAGAAGGGCGGCAACCTGCCCTCGTCGCTCTTCAGCATCCAGAGCGAGGCGGCGAAGCGCAACCGCTGACGGTCGCGCCTCGCGATCCGGTCAGCGGCGGCAGTAGGCGAGCTGCGAGCGGTAGAGTTGCTCGCGCGCGCCGACACGCTGGGCAACCGCCAGAAGCCAGGGCTTGCCGTTGTGGCTGCCGCGGGCATAGCCCGACCGACCCTCGTGATAGGCGAGATACTGGTTCGTCGCGTCCCACTTCGGGATGCCGAGGCTGCGGCTGGTGCCGTCCATGTACCACCCCATGAAGTCGGTGGCATCCTCGATGCGGTCGCGGCGGGCGCGGCGCTTGCCGCGGTCGTCCATGTATTCCTCCCAGGTGCCGTCGAGCGCCTGGCTGTAGCCATAGGCCGAGCTTTGCCGCCCCATCGGGATGATGCCGAGCAGGTACTGGTGCGGTGTCCGGGCGTTGCCGACGAACTTCGATTCCTGGTGGATGGTGGCCATCTGGACCGAGACCGGCACGCCCCAGCGGCGCTCGGTCGTCTTCATGGCGCGGTAGTATTGCGGCCGTTCCGCGACGATGCTGCAGGCGTTCTCCAGATCGCGAGGCGGGGAGTAGCGCCCGCCGCCGCAGGAGGCCAAAAAGACCAGCAGGATCGCCGCGCGGAGAAGTCTGCTCATCTGCCCCTCGCGTGTCTGTTTTGACCGCAGGATAAGGCAATTCGGTGGTAGGGGAAATGGCTGCCGCCCGGCCCTGGGTCAGAAAAATGCGAGCATCGGGAACTGACGCTGCCGCAGCAGCTTGATGTCAGGCGGACCGGTCGAAGCCCGCGCCGTGACTGTCGATCGGAGGTGTCGGCGGCATTCCATGGGCAGCGGGCACATACTGTTTCCGGGGGTGTGGCGGGCGGCTGTGGACAAAAGCAGGGAAGCCGGAATAATGGAGTCGTCGGGGGTGCGAGACATGCTCAAGACAGAGGCGAAATATCATCTCGGGCAGGTGCTTCGTCATCGGAAGCATCCTTTCCGCGGCGTCGTCTTCGACGTGGACGCGATGTTCTCCAACACCGAGGAATGGTATGACGCCATCCCCGAGGACAGCCGGCCGTCCCGCGACCAGCCCTTCTACCATCTGCTGGCGGAGAACGATCAGAGCTACTACGTGGCCTATGTATCCGAGCAGAACCTCGTGCCGGACGACACGGGAGAGCCGGTGGAACATCCCGATCTCTCCGAGCTGTTCGGCGAATTCGAGGACGGGCGCTATCCGCTGCAGTTCCAGCTGAACTAGGCGCGCATCAGTAGCCGAGCGCGCAACCATCCTTGCGCGGGTCCGAGGCGCCGATCAGGACTCCGTTGGCGCCGATCAGGATCGCCTGGGCGCCGCCGATCGGCTCCTCCGGGATCCGGACGTCGTGGCCCATCTCTGCGAGTTCGGCGCGCACCGAGTCGGGATAGCCGCGTTCGACCATCATGCCGTCCGGCCCGCTGAAGGCACGCGGAGCATCCACCGCCTCCTGCGGGTCCATCCCGAAATCCGCAAGGTTGCTCGTGATGCGCGCATGTCCGGTGGGCTGATAGGACCCGCCCATCACCCCGAACGGCATGACGAGCCTCCCCTCGCGGCGGATCATGCCGGGGATGATCGTGTGCATCGGGCGCTTGCCGCCCATCGCCTCGTTGGGATGCCCGACCGCCAGGGTGAATCCCGCGCCGCGGTTCTGGAAGTTGATGCCGAACCGCGACGAGGCAAGGCCCGAGCCGAAGCTGTGGAACACCGAATAGATCAGCGAGACCGCCATGCGGTCGCGGTCGACCACGGTCAGATAGACCGTGTCGCGGTGGACGGCCTCGGTCAGCGGCGCCGGAGCCGGCATGGCGCGCGCGGGATCGATTAGCGCCGCCAGCCGCTCGGCCGTGCGCGGCGAGAGCATGTGCGACAGGCGGCGGACCTGCGAGGGATCCGCAAGGAACCGGTTGCGCGCGTCATGGGCAAGCTTCGTGGCCTCGGCCTCGAGATGTGCGCGCTGCGCGCCGAACGGATCGAGAGCGGCGATGTCGAAATGCGACAGGATGTTCAGCATCAGGATCGCCGTCGCGCCCTGGCCGTTCGGAGGATGCTCCACAAGCTCCGCCCCGCGGTAGCGGCCCGAGATCGGGTCGACATAGGTGCAGGCGGTCTCGGCGAAATCCTCGGGGGTGTGCGATCCGCCGAGGCTTCGGAGCGAGGTCACCATGTCCTCGGCGATTTCTCCCTCGTAGAAGCCGGCGCGCCCCAGCGTCGCGATCCGCCGCAGCACCTCGGCCTGGCCCGGGGCCTGGAAGATCCGTCCGGCCGTCGGCGCCGCCCCGTCGATCAGGTAGTAGCGCCGCGCGGCGCCCTGCAGGTGCGGCTCGGCCAAGGCCCAGTCGAAGGCGGTGCGCGGCGCCACCGGCACGCCCTCCTCGGCGTAGCGGATGGCGGGGCCGAGCACCTGGGCGAGATCGAGATTGCCCCAGTCCGCCGAGAGACGGCAGAACGCATCCACGGCGCCGGGCACCGTCACCGACTCCGGGCCGCGGAGCGGCATCGTCTCGTGGCCGCGTCCGCGCAGAACGGCGGCCGAAAGGCCCGCCGGCGCGCGTCCCGACCCGTTCAGCGCGACGATGCGTTCGTCATTCCCCGGTGGCTTGAGCAGGATGAAGCAGTCGCCGCCGAGGCCGGTCATCTGCGGCTCGCAGATCCCCAGTAGGACCGCGGCGGCAATGGCCGCATCCGCGGCATTGCCTCCGGCCTGCAGGATGTCGATGGCGACCCTGGATGCCAGCGGATGCGATGTGGCGCAGAGGCCGTTGACGGCATAGACGGCCGAACGGCCGGGCAGATGAAAGTCGCGCATCTCTTCCTCCCGATCGGAGGAAGCGTAGGATGCCGCCCGCGCATTTCCAAGTCGGGACCTCGACGCCGCAACTGGGTGGGGGCTTTTGCTGCGGCGTCGAGGGCAGCTTTGAGTCGCTACAGGATCAGGGTGCGTGGGGGCTGGGGCGGATTCGCAGCCGGATTCGGGCAACTGTGTGTCAGTCGTCGCGGATCTTGGCGGATTGCGCATCCTCGGGCGAGGGGCAGCCCTGACCCAGGCGGAAGCTCAGCCGGTTCAGGCCGTCGCTGCGCCTGTATTCCAGATCCTTCGCCAGCGCCCGGATCATCGACCAGCCGAAGCCACCCTCGGGCAGCGGCTCGCCCGGGAGCGGCTCGGGCACGCCGCCGTCGGGCAGCCTCTGGTCCGGCATCGGGGCGCCGCTGTCGGTGATCTCGCAGGTCAGCCGGCCACGGCTGAGCTGCAGCGCGACCTCGATCTCGCCCCGGCCGCTGAGATAGGCGTGCTCGACGACGTTGTTCAGCACCTCGGCCAGCACGATCTCGGCGGCGTCCCGGTCCTCGACCGGAAGGGACCGCAGGATGAGCGAATCGAGCAGCTGGGCCAGTGCCGCCCGAACCGCCATGGGTTCGCTGTCGATCGAGATCCGCGTGACGCCCCCCAAGCCGCGGCCGGCGTCAGAGGGCATCGCTCACCTGGTCGTGGATGGTGAACACCCGGTCCATCCGCGTCAGGCGGAACACCTTCTGCACCACCGGCCCCAATGCCGCGAGTTCCAGCCGCCGGTCGGGGCCGAGCAGCTTCATCACCGAGACCACCGCACCCAGGCCGCTGCTGTCGAGGAATGTCACGCGCGACAGGTCGAGCAGCACCCGCGATCCTGGCGCCTGCACGAGTTCGCGCATCCGGTCCTTGAACTGGATCGCCGCCGCCGCGTCGATCCGTTCCTCCTGAACGCGCACCACCAGCAGGTCCCCCCGCGCTTCCGCTTCAAGATTCATCGCTCGCTCCGTCGTTCCGCAAGGCAGGGTAGGATGCGATCCTTGACATTCCGTAAGCGCCCACCCTTTTGCTTCTCGCCCGTCCCGATTAGGCTGGACCCCCGCCGGAGCGGTTTCCGGCTGCCAGCCCGGGATCATCCATGGACTACGACCGGTTCGCCGAAACCATCGACGCGCTCTGCCACGGCGAGACCGACACGGTCGCGCTGATGGCGACCTTCGCCTGCGAGTTGCATCACGCGCATCCGCTGTCGGACTGGACCGGCTTTTATCGCGTGACGGCGCCCGGGACGCTGAAGATCGGCCCCTATCAGGGCTCGCATGGCTGTCTGGTCATCCCGTTCTCGCGCGGGGTCTGCGGTGCGGCGGCGCGGACGGGCGAGGTGCAGCTCGTTCCCGATGTCGATGCGTTTCCCGACCACATCGCCTGCTCGTCCACCACACGGTCCGAACTCGTCCTGCCGGTCCGGGACGGCGCCGGGCGGCTGCTGGGGGTGCTCGACCTCGACAGCAACACGCCTGCCGCCTTCACGGACGAGGATGCGGAGCGGCTCGCGGCGCTGCTGGCCCGCGTCTTCCGCGACGCCGGGTGATGCGCGGCTCCTGCCTCTGCGGTCAGGTCGCCTTCGAGGTCGAGCCTCCGCTCCGCCCGGTCATCGCCTGCCACTGCACGCAATGCCGGCGCTGGTCGGGCCACTACTGGTCGGCGTCCTCGGTGCCGCTCGACCGGTTCCGGCTGCTCAGGCAGGAGGGGCTGCGCTGGTATCGCGCCTCTGATACGGCATCGCGCGGTTTCTGCGCGGGCTGCGGCGCGAGCCTGTTCTGGAGGCCGGACGACGAGGCGCGGATCAGCTTCTCGCCGGCCGCCATCGACGGGCCGACCGGCCTTGCCACCGCCGAGCACATCTTCACCGCGGAGGCGGGCGATTATTACGCGCCCGAGGGCCCGCCGCCGCCTCGGGCCGAGGCGCCGGCCCGGCTTGCGGCCGCCTGCCTGTGCGGGGCGACACGCTTCACGGTGCCGGGACCGGCCGGTGAGGTAGTGGCTTGCCACTGCGAGCAGTGCCGCAAGACCAGCGGCCAGTTCCATGCGGCCTTCGAGGTGCCGCCTGCGGATCTGGTCTACCGGTCGCGCGACCGGCTGGCCGAGCGCCGCGCGGCGAACGGCGCCGTCCGCGGCTTCTGCGCCGCTTGCGGCTCGTCGCTGTGGTTCCGCGGCGTGGCGGGCGACCTGTGGATCGAGGCCGGCGCGGTGGAGGGCCCCACCGGGGGCCGGCTGGCGCGTCACCTCCACGTGGCCGAGAAGGGGGACTGGTATCCTCTCGACGATGGCCTGCCGCAGCGGCCCGGCGAATAGCTCAGCCGGAGACGAACTTGTTGAACCGGCTTTCGCTGCCGTCCTTCGTCTTCTCCTGATAGAGGAAGGCGAGGTTGTTCTCGTCGAAGATCCGGAAGAACTCGTCCCAGTCGATCTGGGTCAGGCTGTCCTCCGGCTCTCCGAAGTCGATGCGCAGGATGCCGCCCTTGCCGGAGGTCTCGACCTTGGCGGGGTGGCCGTCGCGCGCCTCGGCCCATTCCCGGATCGTGTCGTGGTCGCGGGTCGTCGTGGATTCGCTCATGGCTGTCTCCCGATGGATGCGCGGTCCAAGCGATCGCCGGGGCGGATTGTTCCCGCGCGCGGCCTCGGCTATGCCGCGGGGATGATCGACACCTACGCGCCCCCGGACGTCCCTCTGACCCTTCTGCACCACGACTCGCAGATCGTGGTGGTGGACAAGCCTGCAGGCCTGCTGTCGGTGCCGGGGAAGGGCGAGGAGAAGGCTGACTGCCTGATCGGGCGCCTGCGCGGCATCTTCCCCGAGATCCTGCTGGTCCACCGCCTCGACCGGGACACCTCGGGCGTGATGGTCTTCGCGCTGACGCGGGCGGCGCAAGGCGCCCTCGGCCAGCAGTTCGAGAAGCGGCAGACGAAGAAGGTCTATGTCGCCCGCCTTCACGGTCATCTCGAACCGCGCGAGGGGCGGGTTGACCTGCCGCTGATCGTGGACTGGCCGAACCGTCCGCGCCAGCACGTGAACCACGAAACCGGGAGGCCGGCGCAGACGGATTGGCGGGTGGTCAAATACCTGCCGAAGGAGACGAGGGTGCGCCTGATGCCGGTGACGGGGCGCAGCCACCAGCTGCGCGTCCACATGGCCGAGACGGGGCATCCGATCCTCGGCGATCCGCTCTATGCCGAGGGCGAGGCGCGGGACTTCCCGCGGCTGATGCTGCATGCGGAAAGCCTGCGGATCCGCCATCCCGAGACGGGCAAGAGCATCACCTACAGCGCGCCCTGCCCGTTCTAGACCACTACTCCGCCGCCGCGGCCTCGGCCTCCGGGTCCCAGCCCGAGATCGCCTTGACCTCGAGGAACTCCTCGATCCCCCAGACGCCGCCTTCCCGCGCCCGGCCCGAGGCCTTGACGCCGCCGAAGGGCGAGCCCGCCGCGCGCGAGCGGCCGTTCATCTCGACCATCCCCGAGCGCAGTTGCCGGGCGAGACGGTTGCGCCGCGCGCCATCCCGGCTCTGGACGTAGTTCGTCAGGCCATAGGGCGTGTCGTTGGCGATGCGGACGGCCTCGGCCTCGGTCTCGAACGGCAGGATCGACAGGACGGGACCGAAGATCTCCTCGCGCTCGATGGTCATGCCGGGCACCACGTCGGCAAAGACCGTGGGCCGGACGAAGAAGCCGCGGTTCAGCCCGTCGGGCCGGCCGAGGCCGCCTGCTACCAGCCGCGCGCCCTCGTCGATGCCCTTCTGGATATAGGCCTGGATCTGGTCGTACTGGCGCTGGTTCACGACAGGGCCGATGTGCGGCCCCTGCTCGTGGGCGGAGGCCACGCGGGTTGCCTCGGCCACCTCGCGGGCGATCTCGACCGCTTGATCGTAGATTGCACGCTCGACCAGCATCCGCGTCGGCGCGTTGCAGCTTTGCCCCGAGTTGTTGAAGCAGTGCTTCACTCCGCGCGCCACCGCCTGCTCGTCGGCGTCGGCGAAGATCAGGTTCGCCCCCTTGCCGCCCAGCTCCAGCGTCACGCGCTTCAGGCTTTCCGCCGCCGCCTTCGAGATGGCCCGCCCCGCCCGGGTGGAGCCGGTGAACGAGATCATCTCGACATCCGGATGCGCGGAAAGCTGGCTGCCCACGCCCGCGCCATCGCCGTTCACGAGGTTGAAGACGCCGGGGGGAAGGCCCGCGTCGTGCAGGAACTCGGCGAAGAGCATCGAGGACAGCGGCGCCTCCTCGGAGGGTTTCAGCACGCAGGTGCAACCCGCGAGCAGCGCCGGGATCACCTTCAGCGCCACCTGGTTCATCGGCCAGTTCCACGGCGTGATCAGGCCCACGACGCCGATCGGCTCCATCGCGATGCGGTCGGTGGGCGCATGGGGGCCAAGCGGGCGGATCCACTCGATCTGGTCGAAGGCCCCCAGGAAGTTCGTCAGGTGCCACGGCAGGCAGGGCGCCTGGCTGCTGCGCGCAAGGTCGATCGGCGCGCCCATCTCGAGGCTGATGGCGCGGGCCATCTCTTCCTTCCGCGCCTCGTATTGCGCAAGGATCCCCTCCACCAGCCGGCGCCGTTCCGCGGGCGGGGTGGCCGCCCAGCCGTCGAACGCACCGCGCGCCGCGGCCACGGCCGCATCCGTGTCGGCCCGGTCGCCCAGCGAGATCACGGCGCAGGGTTCCTCGGTCGAGGGGTCGATCACGGCGCAATCGCGCGGCACCGCTGGCGCTACCCAGCGCCCGCCGATGTAGAACTCGCGTTTCTCCAGCATGGCATCCTCCCGGAACGTCGCAGAGGCGAAGGTGGCACCGCCGGTGCGGCAGGGCAAGAGCGGGCGGCCGGATGCGGGTTGCACGGCCCGCGCCGGACACGGGCAGCGATGGCCCGGGTCCGAGGGTCAGGGTGCGGGAAAGCCGTAGTGCCGGATCATCGCGGCGATGGCGCGGTCATTGCCGCCTTCCGCAGTATTCGCGCTGCGCAGGTTGCTCTGCTGGCTCTGCGGCCATTCCAGCACGCGGTGCAGCCGCCCGACCTGCATCGCCCGGTGGCCGCGCAGCCGGTGCATCCAGTAGAGCCAGACATCATCGGCGCTGGGGCAGAGCGAAAGGAACAGATCCTCGCGCAGCACGTCGGCGTGGAAGGCGTCCGGCGCGTAAAGGACGCCATGCACCCCGGTCGGGAAGATCAGGCCCGAAGGCGCCGGCGCGTCAAGGCGGCGATCCCAGTCGCCGTAGGGCAGCGGCAGGCCGTCCCCGCCCAGCCGGATGCGATGTGCGCGGTGGCAGAGGACCGATCGCCCCGTCGCCCGGCGTGCCGCCACCAGCCCCTCCAGCCAGTCCGGCCAGTAATAGACGTCGTCATCGGCCGTCACGAGGCAGTGGCCCGGCATCGCCGTCAGCGCGGGGATGATCTTCTTGAACGAGCGCAGCTCGGCCGCGGTCGCGATCTCCAGCCCCTCGCCCTCGAGCCTGCGGACCTCTGCCGGCAGGACGGCCGCATCGGCCGGGGTCAGCCACAGCACCAGCCGGTCGGGCTTCACCGTCTGGCGCAGCAGCGACCGCAGTGTCGGCGCCAGTGTCGGATAGCGCGCGGGATAGCTGGTCAGCGACACCGCAAGCGGAGTGTCGAGCCCGTGCGGGCGCGGGGACAGCCTCCTCGTCTCGATCTCGGCAATGGCCCGCGCGGCGCGCCACCGCGCCTTGGCCGCACGGAAGGCCGCTGCGAGGCCCATGCTCAGCCCTCCCAGGCGTGACGCAGCCAACCGACGTCGCCGATGCGACGATACCATTTCTGCCCCTGCCCGGCGAGGACCTCGGTCATCTTCGGATTGCCGGCAAAGACCACGATCCGCGCGCCCTCGGGCAGGACGGGATCGGCGCGGAAGCTCGCCAGACCGCGCGGCACGCAATCGTTCTTGAAGCTGACGCACCAGCCCTTCGGCCAGTAGTCGAGCTGGCCATGCGCCGCGAGCTGCGCGCTCTGGAACTGCTGCGAGATCTCGTAGTCGCGGGTCGCCGCGGCGGGATCGGCAAGATAGGCATCGAGGATGTAGGTGTGGGCGCCGATCTCGAACCGGAACACCGAGCTGTTGCCGACGGAATGCAGGAAACGGTCGCGGCTTGGGTTCAGCCTCCGCAGCGGCTTGGCGCGGAACAGGTCGTCGTCGCGGATGATGCGGAAGGCGCCCGGCAGGTCGAGGAAGGGGTCGAGACCGCCAACCACGACAAGGTCGAGGTCGAGGAACAGCGCGGTGCCCGTCAGGTCGGCCAGCTGCGGCCGGAACACCGAGAGCTTCTGCCAGCGCCGGTCGCTGTGGCCCGCGGGCAGCCCGAGGTCGGGGATCGGGCGCACCTCGACCTCGGGGTCAAGACCCTCGGCGCGGTCGGTGAAGCAGACGAACCGGTGCGCCCGGCCGAGATGCCGCGCCACGCCGCGCCGCAGATTGTTGACGTATTCGGGGCCATAGAGGGTGCCCCACTTCATGCAGATGACGTTCACAGGCGCGGTCATGCCGCATCGCCTCCTCGGATGTCGCGGGGCCGGGCCCGATGGTCCGCACCGTCGCATCCACCGCGCCCGAGGGCAAGCCGGCGGCGGCCGGAAACCGGCTTGCCATGGCTGACGGGATCGCGCTAGCCAACCGTCAGTTGCCTGCAGCGCTTGGAGAGTGCGTATGAAGCTTCTGGTCGTGAACGACACCGACGGGCGCCGCAATCCCGGGTGCAGGCTCACGAGCCGCACGCTGAAGCAGAGCCTCGAGGCGACCTTCCCGGAGGCCGAGGTCACGCCGGCGCCCTGGGGCTTCGGCCGCAGGCTGCGCCTGCCGCGCTGGTCGGACCGGCTCGTGGCGGCGCGCGGCGGCGACGTCTTCGGCAGGTCGTTCCTGCGGACGCTCTCCATCGCGGAATACGGCCTCGCCGCGGTGGCCGCGGTCGAGGAGGGCGCGGCGGTGGTGTTCCAGCCCGAGGGCACGATCTCGGACAGCCACCGGCCTCTCCGCATCCTGCGCAACCTGTCCCTGCCGCTTTATGCGGTGCTGCATGTCGGCGTTCCCGTCGCCGTCACCAACGGAACCTTCCCGTTGTTCCGCGATGAGCGGGCCGAGCCGATCCGCATGCTGCTGAAGGGCGCGGTCCACGCGTCGCTGCGCGACCGCCCCTCGGCGGAGTTCTGGCAGGTGGGCTTTGCGCCCGATACGGCCGTGCTCTGGGAGGGCGAGCCGGTCGTCGCCGATGCCGACTGCCTGCTGATCACCACCGGAGCCGAGGTCGCGCCGGAGCGCGACCTTGCCGCGGCGCGCTCAGGCCTGGCGCTTTGCCGCGAGACCGGGCTCCGGCCGCTGGTGATGACGAAGGCGTGGGAACGACTGGTGCCGATGCGTGCCGAAGTGGAGGCGCTGGGCGGCGTGTTCATGCAGGACGTGCGGATGGCGGATGCGGATGTCCTGCTGTCGCGTTGCCGGGCGCATGTGGGGGGGCGTTACCACATGGCGCTGATGTGCGCCACCAAGGGCATCCCCAGCGCTCTCGTTCGCACCAATACCCACAAGAACCTCTGGCTCGCCGAGGAATTCCGGGGCATCCGCCTTGCCGACAGCGAAGAGGCGCTGGGGCAGGTGGGGCGCGAGCTTCTGGCCGGCGAGCTGCCCAGCCTGCCGCTGCTGCAGGACGTGCGCAGGTGCTGCGACCTGCAGGCCGCGCGGATGGCGGATCTGCGCAGCGCCGTGCTCGCCGGGCAGGGGACCCCGACGCGGCCGACGGCGCCGAGCGCCGCCCTGCTTTCCGCCATCGCCTCGGAAAGCCGCCGCGACCTGTGGAAGGGAACCCTGCGCCGGATTACCGGCAGGAAGATCTGAAGCGGGAGAGGGTCGGCCTTTGCGGATGGGGCGCGGAGGCGGGGGCATCGAGCCCCCGCCTTCGCGGCCGCAGACGCGGCGGGTCCGCCCGATGCAAGGTCTGCGACGAGGATCTGCACGTCGCAGCGAGCGATACGGTGCGGGAACCGCAGAGGCTGATGGTTGGGACACGGCAGAGGCTGATGGCGCGGCGCGCGCCAATACATCATGCTGTTCTGCGAGAAGTGGTGCCGGTGAAGGGACTCGAACCCCCGACCCCATCATTACGAATGACGTGCTCTACCAGCTGAGCTACACCGGCACTTCTCTGCTATCGGCCGCCGGAGCGGCTTTTCGCGCGCCTGACCCGGTCAACCTGCTCAATCGGCAGGCTTTTCAGGAGGATCTGGCGCTGCGGCTGGTCCGCGGCACGCCAGATCCGGCGGCGATGCGGGGCTTCTAGCAAAGTCCCGCGGCGGTGGGTAGCCCTATTTTTCGGTCCGCTCAACCGCTTTTTCGTCGATCACCTCGCCCTCATCCTCGACGGGACGCGAGGCCGCGGGTCCGCCGACGATCAGCGGCAGAAGCTCGGTTCCGGTGCCCGTGGGCTCTGACTTCTGCGACGGTTCACGCCAGCTGAGCGTGTCGAAACCGCCGCAGTTGTCGCAGATCGGGCCCCAGCTGGAATGCACGGTCTGGCAGTTGTCGCAGCACCACTGCGGCCCCCGCGGAGCCGACAGGGCCCGCGCCAGCCAGCCGCGCACCAGCGCCTCGTCCGAGCCCTCGCCGCGCTCGACCGCTGCCATGATGGTCAGCGCGCGCTGCGTGGGGTGCCGCGTCACGAGGTCGCCGAGGGCGCGGCGCGCCGCCGGGAAATCCTCGGCCGCCAGCGAGAGTTCGGCCAGAAGCATCCGCGTCTCGTCGTCGTCCGGCCGGATCGCGGTCAGGGTGCGGAAGCGCTTCAGGCGCTCCACCGGGGTCTCGTCCGGCTCGATCTCGGCGAAGGCCGCCGCGAGGTCGGGATGGGGCTGGGCTTCCCAGGCCTTCTTCAGCACGCGCACGGCGTATTTCTTGTTGCCCTGGGACAGGTAGCTGCGCGCCGCCATGGCCGCCGCGGGAATGAGGTCCGGCGACTTCTTGTTGGCCAGGATCGCCGCCTCGCGCGCCTCGATCGTGGAGGATTCGTCGAACACGTCCTTGGCGGTCTGCAGCGCCAGCACCGCGTCGCGGCGCTTGTAGACCGCCTTGGGCAGCGCGCCGGACTTCATCTTGGCGTTCAGCGTGTTGCGCGCACCGGTCCAGTCGTGCCGCTCGGCCTGCAGCCTCAGCAGGATGTCCTGCGTCTCGGAGTGCTTCGGGTTGATCTCGAAGGCCTTCTGCGCCAGCGCCAGCGCGGTGTTGGTGTCGTTCTCCTCCAGCTTCTGCTTCAGCAGGCCGCGGACGCCGACGAACTTCGTCTGCTCGTCCTGCAGCAGCAGCTTGTAGGACTCGGCCGCCCGGCGCGAATCACCCGCCTGCTGCGCCGCCTGCGCGTTCAGCAGCGTCGTCATCGCGTTCTGGCCAAGGTATTTCCGCGCTCGGGCCGCGCGCGACATCGCCACGCGCGGTTCGCCGGCGGCAAGGGCCATCATGCCCTCGGACAGCGCGCGCAGGCCTTTCTGCTCGCGCGAGCGGTCGAAATAGCGCGACACGGCGGTCTCGTCGCCGTTCAGGAAGCGCAGCACCGCGACGATGAAGCCCACGATCTTGATGAACAGCCAGACCGCGGCGATGAGGAGCAGCGCCGCGATCACCGCCTGCAGCGGGCCGAGGTTGAACTCCCAGTCGGCAAGGGCAACGCGCAGCCCGCCGCCGGTGTCCATCAGATATCCTGCCCCGAAGGTCAGGCCGACCACGAGGGCCACGAAAATCAGGATCTTGATCAACGACCAGAGCATGGAACCCGCCTCACTTCCCTTCCGCGGCAGCGGCGAGTGCCGCGACGGCGTCGATTGCCTCAATGCGTTTCTTGGCCTCGGCGGCCCAGCCGGCCATGGCGGCCTGTCCCTCGGCGGGCAGCGTCGCGATCTCCTCCAGCGCCTTCGGCAGGTCCGCGCCATGAACCGCGGCCTCGGCGCGCGACAGGATGGCGTCGGGGTCGCTGCCCTCGCGCGGCGAGAGCGAGCGCAGGCCCGCCTCGGTCAACAGGAAGGCGCGCGCGCGCGAGGTCCAGCTGTCGCCCATCGTGGCGCGGCGCGAGACGGCCAGCGCCTCGCGTGCCGCGGGCGGGAAGCTGTCTTCAAGCGCGGGGAGCGTCGGAACGCCGGCCTCGGCGGTCTCGATGAGCTTCATCGGGATCTCGACGCCTTTGGAGGCGAGCGCCTCGAGCGGGGCGGCGTAGGGCGTTCCCGCGTCGATCGAGGCGCGCACCTGCGCCACGGCTGCCGCGGTGGTGGCGGCCCGCGCGGCTGCCTCGACCTCGGCCTTCAGCCTGGCGGCCTGAGCCTCGGCGTCCGCGACGCGCTTCTCGGCCTCGGCCTGCGCGTCGGTCACCGCCGAGCCGGACGCCTGCGCGATCTGGTCGCGAAGCGCCGCGATCTCCTGCTGGAGGGCGCCCGCATCGCCGACGGGCGCGGCGGGCTGGCTTGCGGCCTGCGCCAGCTGCGCCTCGAGCTCGGCGATCCGGGCCTCGGCTGCGGCGGCGCGCTGCTGCGCCTCGGCCAGTTCGGCGGCCGAGGGGCCTTCGGTCACGACGGGGGCGGGGGTCGGCTCGGGAAGGGCGGCAAGCTGCGCGCGCAGGTCTTCCAGCTCGCGCTGCTGTGCTGCCACCTGGGTCGTCTGGCCATAGTCGGCGAGCGGCCAGTCCGGCTTGGCGTGGCGGGAATAGGCGAAGCCGCCGGCCGCGCCCGCGATGCCGCCAAGCAGCAGCAGGACGAGCCCGCCGGTGCCGCTGCCCCGTGCCGGCTCGGGCCGGCGGGGCGATGACGCGACCACGGGTTCGGGCCGGGCGAGGTCCTCGTCGGGCCGTGTGATCCCGTCGCTGTCCGACGCCGGCGGCATCTCGGCGATGATCTCGGCCTCGTCGGGAAGCGCGCGGCTCTCGTCCGACCGTTCGCCGTCCCGGAACGGCTCGTCCGCCGGCGACCCTTCCGGCTCGACCGGCTCCGGTTGGGAAAGGGTCAGGGGCTCGGGCGAATCGTCCTCCCGTTTCTTCTCACCAGCTTCGCGGGACTCCGGTTCTGACATCGCCGTGCCTTCCAATTTTTCAGGTGTTTTGTGATCGAGTCACCCTATCCGCTGCGGCGGGATGCCTCAAGCATCAGACTGTGCGTCAAGTAGCGCCTTTACCGCATCAAGCAGGGCATCGGCATCGGGTTGCGCGGCGATTTGCCGCCGCTGCGCGGGCAGGCTTGCGGCTGCCTCGGCCACGGCGGGGCTGAGGGCCGCGATCCAGAGGACCGCGCCCGGCGCGCCGCGTGCGACTTCGGCCGCGAGAAGCCGGGCGGTCCGGGGCGAGAAGAGGGGGGCGAGCACCGGCCGGCCGCCGCCCAAGGCATCAATCGCCTCGGCCGACAGCGGCTTCGGGCGCTGGTCATAGACAATGGCCTCGGCCGTCGGGATGCCCTGTGCCGAAAGCCGGCCTGCCACGTCACCACGCGACTCCGCGCCGCGCAGGTGAAGCAGCGGCCCCCGCTCGCCCGTGCCCAGGATTGCCGCGACCAGCGCCTCGGCATCGCCATCGGCCGACCGCGCCTCGAACCCGGCTGCGCGGGCGGCGCGCGCCGTCCGGTTGCCCACGCACCACGCCCGCCCGACCCCCTCGAGTTCGGGAGAGGCGAGCCGGCGACAGGCCTCGACCCCGGTTTCCGAGGTGAAGATCAGCGCCTCCGGCTGTTCGGCGATGGCGGGCGACAGGAACTCGGGCATCATCAGCGGCGAGGTGACGATGCGGATGTCCGGACCGAAGGCGTCGCGCAGGGCGGCGGCAAAGCGCGCTCCCTGCGCCTCGGGGCGGGTCAGAAGGAAGGTCGGCAGGGGGTCGCGGGATTGTGGGGCCATGAGCGAGGTGTTACCTGCGCACGGAACCCTCGGCAACGGCGCCCCATGTCCCACCCGCTCATCTTCCTTGGCATCGAGAGCAGCTGCGACGATACGGCGGCCGCCGTGGTCCGCCACCGCGAGGGCGAGCCGGCCGAGATCCTCGCGTCGGTGGTGGATGGCCAGACCGCGCTGCACGCGGCCTTCGGCGGCGTCGTGCCCGAGATCGCCGCCCGCGCCCATGCCGAGCGGCTGGATCTGTGCGTCGAACGCGCGCTGGCCGAGGCGAGGCTGCAGCTTTCGGATCTCGACGGAGTCGCGGTGACCGCGGGGCCGGGGCTGATCGGGGGCGTCCTGTCCGGTGTCATGTGCGCCAAGGGGATCGCCGCGGGCAGTGGCCTGCCGCTGGTGGGGGTGAACCACCTTGCGGGCCACGCGCTGACGCCCCGCCTGACCGACGGTCTGGCCTTTCCCTATCTGATGCTCCTCGTCTCGGGCGGGCACTGCCAGTTCCTGATCGTGCGCGGACCCGAGGACTTCTCGCGGGTGGGTGGGTCGATCGACGATGCGCCGGGCGAGGCCTTCGACAAGACCGCGAAACTTCTGGGCCTGCCGCAGCCCGGCGGTCCTTCGGTCGAGGCCGAGGCCGCGCGCGGCGATCCGCGCCGCTTCGCCTTCCCGCGGCCTATGCTGGACCGTCCCGGCTGCGACATGTCCTTTTCCGGGCTGAAGACGGCGCTGCTGCGGGCGCGCGACGCGGTGGTCGCCGAGAAGGGTGGCATCACCCGGGAAGACCGCGCCGATCTTTGCGCCGGGTTTCAGGCGGCGGTGGTCGAGGTTCTGGCCGAGAAGACGAGGCGGGCGCTTGCGCTTCATGCGGCCGAGGCGCCGGACCGCCCGGCCTTGGCCGTCGCCGGGGGCGTGGCCGCGAACGGGCCGATCCGGGCGGCGCTGATGCGTGTCGCGGCCCAGGCGGGGGCGGGGTTCGTGGCGCCGCCGCTGCGGCTTTGCACCGACAACGCGGCCATGATCGCCTGGGCCGGGATCGAGCGCTTCCGCGGCGGCGCGCGCGACGGGATGGACCTGTCGGCCCGGCCGCGCTGGCCGCTGGACAGGACCGCGCCGGCGCTGATCGGCTCAGGCAAGAAGGGGGCTAAGGCATGATCGGCATTCTTGGCGCAGGCGCCTTTGGCACGGCGCTGGCGGTCACCCTGGGTCGCGAACAGCCGGTGATGCTCTGGGGGCGCCGCGGCGTGCCGAAGCTGGACGTGCCGCTGCCCGATAACGTGACGGTGACGGCGGACCTCGGCGCCGTCGAGGCCGGGACCGTGCTGCTGGCCGTGCCCATGCAGGCGCTGGGCGGGCTGCTGCGCGAGGATGCGGGCCGGCTCGACGGTCGCGCGCTGGTCGCCTGCTGCAAGGGCGTGGACCTTGCAACCGGCCTTGGCCCGACCGCGCTGATCCGGGCGGCCTGTCCGCGCGCCACCGCCGCCGTCCTGACCGGGCCGAGCTTCGCCGCCGACATCGCCCGCGGCCTGCCGACCGCCCTGACGCTCGCCTGCGCCGACGATGCGGCGGGCGAGGCGCTGCAGCGGGACCTGTCCACGGCGGCGCTCCGCCTCTATCGCACGACGGATGTCACCGGCGCCGAACTGGGGGGCGCGCTGAAGAACGTGATCGCCATTGCCGCCGGCGTGGTGATCGGCGCGGGCCTCGGCCACAGCGCGCGGGCGGCGCTGATGACCCGCGGCTACGCCGAGATGCAGCGCCTCGCGCTCGCGCTCGGGGCGCGGGCCGAGACGCTGGCCGGCCTCTCGGGCTTCGGGGATCTGGTGCTGACCTGCACCTCGGACCAGTCGCGCAACTTCCGCTTTGGCCAGGCACTCGGCGCGGGGGCCGGCTTTGACGCCACCGTGACGGTCGAGGGCCGGGCGACCGCCACCGCCGTCACCCGGCTTTCCGCCGAACGGGGCATCGACATGCCCATCGCCGCCATGGTGGATGCGCTGGCCGGGGGCCGCGTCACCCTGCCCGAGGCGATCCAGACCCTTCTTTCCCGTCCCCTGAAACAGGAGTAGCCCATGCGCGTCGCGCTCATCTGCACCGACAAGGCCGGTGCGCTGCAAACCCGGCTCGACACCCGCGCCGCCCACCTCGCCTATATCGAGCAGACCGGGGTGGTCGAGATGGCCGGCCCGTTCCTCAGCCCCGAGGGGCAGATGACCGGCTCGCTCGTGGTGCTGAACGTGGAGACGCTGGCCGAGGCGCAGGACTGGGCAGCGGGCGATCCCTATGCCAAGGCGGGCCTGTTCGAGAGCGTCACGATCTCGGAATGGAAGAAGGTGATCGGCTGATGGCCTTCTGGCTGTTCAAGTCCGAGCCCGACGCCTGGTCCTGGGACCAGCAGGTCGCGAAGGGCGACGCAGGCGAGGAATGGACCGGCGTGCGCAACTATCAGGCCCGCAACCACATGCGTGCGATGAAGCTGGGCGAGCGCGGCTTCTTCTACCACTCCAACATCGGCAAGGAGGTCGTGGGCATCGTCGAGGTCTGCGGCCTCTCGGCGCCGGATTCGACCGCTGACGATCCGCGTTGGGACTGCGTGACGGTCAGGGCGGTGCATCCGATGCCGAAGCCGGTCACGCTCGACGCGATCAAGGCCGAGCCGCGACTGAAGGACATGGTTCTGGTGACGAACTCGCGCCTGTCGGTGCAGCCGGTGAGCGACGCGGAATGGCGGGTGATCTGCGAGATGGGCGGACTGCAGGGGGCCTGAAAAATGGAGGGTCCCCACCCCAGAAGGGACCCTCCATCCACCCACACGTGCTCCCCTTGGCACCACACGTGTCTCTGAAAGGTCCCGGGCGTCCTGCCCTGTCCAGAGAACACTAGCGCGTTCCGGGGTTGCCGGCAAAGCCCAAGCGCCCGGCATTTGAGTCGAATGGCTCAGGCCAGCGCGGCCGCCTTGCCGAAAGGCTCGACCAGCAGGTAGCAGATCACCGCCCGGCACTTGTTGCGGTCGGACCGGCCATAGCGGTCGATCGAAAACCGCCAGGGCTGCGACCACGACCGATCTTGGCCCTGCCGTGCCGCGCGGCCATAGTCCCGGCCATCCCAGTCCAGAGGAGGAGGGGCGGAATGAGCGCCTACCTGAAATCCCATCCCACGCGCGACGGCTTCTTCGGCCCCTATGGCGGCGCGATGCTGCCGCCGCCGCTCGAGCCGCATTTCAAGGAGATCCGCGACGCCTATGACCGGATCTCGAAATCGGCCGATTTCATCAACGAGCTGCGCTACATCCGCAAGCACTTCCAGGGCCGGCCCACGCCGGTCTCCTATCTCAAGAACCTCTCGGCCCAGTGCGGCGGCGCGCAGATCTACGCCAAGCGCGAGGATCTGAACCACACCGGCGCGCACAAGCTGAACCATTGCATGGCCGAGGGGCTGCTGGCGCGGTTCATGGGCAAGAAGAAGCTGATGGCCGAGACGGGCGCCGGCCAGCACGGCGTGGCGCTGGCAACGGCCGCCGCCTACTTCGGCATGGAATGCGAGATCCACATGGGCGAGATCGACATCGCCAAGGAGGCGCCGAACGTCACGCGCATGAAGCTTCTGGGCGCGACCGTGGTGCCGGTGGGCTTCGGCGGCCGCTCGCTGAAGGAAGCGGTGGATAGCTGCTTCCAGAGCTACCTTTCGCAGGCTGACACGGCGCTCTTCGCCATCGGCTCGGTGGTCGGCCCGCACCCGTTCCCGATGATGGTGCGCGACTTCCAGCATGTCGTGGGCGTCGAGGCGCGCGAGCAGTTCCTCGAGATGACGGGCGACCTGCCGGACATCGTCACCGCCTGCGTCGGAGGCGGCTCGAATGCGATGGGGATCTTCTCGGGCTTCATCGACGATGCGAGCGTGGCGCTCTACGGGGTCGAGCCCTGCGGCACCTCGTCGAACCTCGGCGATCACGCCGCGACCATCACCTATGGCGAGGATGGCGACATTCACGGCTTCCGCACGATGGTGCTGAAGGATGCCGAGGGCAATCCCGCGCCGGTGCACACCGTGGCCTCGGGCCTCGACTATCCCGGCGTGGGGCCGGAGCATGCCTTCCTGCACCGCTCGGGGCGCGTCACCTATACCGGCGCAAACGACAAGGAGGCGCTGGCCGCCTTCTTCGCGCTGTCGCGGCACGAGGGGATCATTCCGGCGCTGGAAAGCGCCCATGCGGTCGCCTTCGCGATGCGCGAGGCGAAGAACCATCCCGGCAAGTCGATCCTGATCAACCTTTCGGGTCGCGGCGACAAGGACATCGACTACGTCACGCAGACCTTCGGCTTCGGCGAGAGCCTCTGAAACGCGAACGCCGCCCGGTGTCCCGGGCGGCGTCCTCTGGCGCGGCGGGCGCGCTCAGTAGCGGTAGTGCTCGGCCTTGTAGGGGCCTTCGACCTTGACGCCGATGTAGTCGGCCTGGTCCGGGCGCAGCTCGGTCAGCTTCACGCCGATCTTCTTCAGGTGCAGCCGGGCCACCTTCTCGTCCAGCGCCTTCGGCAGGATGTAGACGCCGGGCGCATACTCGCCGCCCTTGGTCCACAGCTCGATCTGCGCCAGCACCTGGTTGGTGAACGAGGCCGACATCACGAAGCTCGGGTGGCCGGTGGCGTTGCCGAGGTTCAGCAGGCGCCCTTCGGACAGCAGGATGATCCGGGCGCCCGAGGGCATCTCGATCATGTCCACCTGATCCTTGATGTTCGTCCACTTGTGGTTGCGCAGCGCCGCGACCTGGATCTCGTTGTCGAAGTGGCCGATGTTGCCGACGATGGCCATGTCCTTCATCTCGCGCATGTGCTCGATGCGGATCACGTCCTTGTTGCCGGTGGTGGTGATGAAGATGTCGGCCGAGGACACCACATCCTCGAGCACGACGACCTCGAACCCGTCCATCGCGGCCTGCAGCGCGCAGATCGGATCGACCTCGGTCACCTTCACGCGGGCGCCCGCACCCCGGAGCGAGGCGGCCGAGCCCTTGCCCACGTCGCCATAGCCGCAGACCACCGCAACCTTGCCTGCCATCATCGTGTCGGTCGCGCGGCGGATGCCGTCCACCAGCGATTCCTTGCAGCCGTACTTGTTGTCGAACTTCGACTTGGTGACGCTGTCGTTCACGTTGATCGCCGGGAAGGGCAGCAGGCCCTTCTTGTGCAGGTCATAGAGACGGTGAACGCCCGTGGTGGTCTCTTCCGAGACGCCCTTGATCGCCTCGCGCTGCTTCGTGAACCAGCCGGGGGTCTCGGCCATGCGCTTCCGGATCTGGTTGAAGAGGCAGACCTCCTCATCGCTCGTCGGGACCGCGATCAGGTCGGTCTCGCCCGCCTCGACCCGCGCGCCGAGCAGGACATAGAGCGTCGCATCCCCGCCGTCGTCGAGGATCATGTTGCAGGTGCCGTCGGCGAACTGGAAGATCCTGTCGGTGTAGGCCCAGTATTCTTCCAGCGTCTCGCCCTTGATCGCGAAGACCGGCACGCCCGAGGCCGCGATGGCGGCCGCCGCGTGGTCCTGCGTCGAGAAGATGTTGCACGAGGCCCAGCGGACCTCGGCGCCGAGCGCCACCAGCGTCTCGATCAGCACCGCGGTCTGGATCGTCATGTGCAGCGAGCCCGCGATGCGCGCGCCCTTCAGCGGCTTGGTCGTTCCGAACTCTTCCCGCAGGGCCATCAGGCCCGGCATTTCGGTTTCGGCGATGTCCAGTTCCTTGCGCCCGAAGTCGGCGAGCGATAGATCCTTGACGATGAAATCGGCCATGGGCTTTCGGCTCCTGATCAAAAAGTCGGACCTGCCTTAGCATCGACGCAGGAATGGGGCAATGCAGCCCATCTGCGGCTTTCGCGGCACCCGGGCCGGACGGACGAGGGGGGCTCCATGGCATTGACCGTCCAGGCGTCGCGACCGGCGCGGTTCCGGCAGGCGGTGATCTTCTGCTGCAACGCGGGCTACCTGCCCTATGCGCTTCATGCCGCGGACCAGATCGACCGGCTTACCCCGGATCGCGCGTTCGACTTCTGCATCTGCCACGGCGAGGAACCGCTTTCGATCCCCGAAAGCCTCTCGGCGCTGGATGTCCGGCTGATCCGCATCGATACCGGCGGCGTATTCAGCGGCCTCCGGCTTGATCCCCGGCGGACTCATGATGTCTATCTGCGGCTTGCCCTGCCCGAGGCGCTGGCGGCGGATTACGACCGCATCCTCTATCTCGACTCCGACATCTTCGTTCAGGGCGGGGATTTTGCCGCGCTTCTGGGGCTCGATCTCGGAGCCCGCCCGCTCGGGGCGATCCGCGACAATATCCAGTGGCGCACTCCGACGCGGCGGGCGGAACAATTCCGGCGGCTCGGTCTGCCCGCGGCACCCTATTTCAACGCAGGCGTCCTCCTGATGGATGTGCGCCGCTACAACGAAATGGACCTGCTTCGCCGTTGCGTGGATCTCGGGCGGCGTGAAGCGCACCGGATGATCCGGCACGACCAGAACCTTTATAACGCGGTGCTACAGGGTGATTGGGCGGAACTCAGCCCGATGTGGAACTGGCAGTATTCCTGGGCGGCGCGGCTGTTCGAAGCCATGCGCTATCCGCACATCGTGCACTTCATCGGCACGCTGAAACCCTGGGCGGACCGGCACGGCCAGTATTCCCCGCGCTTCGCCCGCAGTTTCGACGCCTTCATCGCGCGTCACTTCCCCGAGCGTCCGCGCATTGAAATCAGCCGCGGACTCTCGCCCGACGCGCCGATGATGCGGAAGATGCTCGTGAAGCACTTTCTTTCTGGCCGCAGCCTTGCGCGATACCTCGACCGCTTTCCGTCCGACATGACGGTGATCCGGTGAAACGCGCCTGGCAGCGCATGCTGTCGGGCCGCAGGCTGGACCTGCTCGACCCGACGCCGGTCGACATCGAGGTCGAGGATATCGCCCACGGCCTTGCCTTCGTGGCGCGCTGGAATGGCCAGACCCGGGGCGACTTCGCCTTTTCCGTCGCCGAGCATTCGCTGCTGGTCGAGGAGATCCTTGGCCGTTGCCAGCCCCATGCGCCGGCCCGCTGGCGGCTGGCGGCCCTGCTGCACGATGCGCCGGAATATGTGATCGGCGACATGATCAGCCCGGTGAAGGCGGCCATTGGCGCGCAATACGGCGATCTGGATGCCAGATTGGCGGCCGCGATCCATATCCGCTTCGGCTTGCCTGCGCAGTTGCCCGCCCAGGTCAAGCGGGACATCAAGCGGGCCGACCGGATATCGGCCTGGTTGGAGGCGGTCCGGATTGCGGGTTTTACCGTGGAGGAGGCGGACCGGTTCTTCGGTCGACCACCCGAGGCGCTGATTGATGACCTGGAGATCAGGCTTCGCCCGCCGGTGGAAGTCCGGGCGGCTTTCACCGCCCGGCATCAGACGCTTCTTTCCGCGCTCGACCGGCGCTGACTCAGATCGCCATGCTGTCGGCGGACTTACCCGCCCTGATCGCGTTTTCAAACCACCGCGGCTTGCGGCCGCGTCCGGACCAGGTGTCCGAGGGATTGTCGGGGTTGGCGTATTTTGGTGCTGCTGCCGCCCGTCTTTTGGTCGCGGCGGAGCCTGTCAGTTCCGAAAGCGAGAAGCCGAGTTCGCGGGCCCTGTCTTCCAGTTCGGCCAATGCGTCCCGCTTCCGCCGGTCCTCATAGGTCGCGATCGCTTTTGCGACCTGGGTCTGAAGCGACTTGAGTTCCTTGAGGGTCATGGAGTCGAGATCGATGTCCACTTTTTTGTTCCCATAGGTGAGCCATGGCTCAATCCTTTTTATCATTCTCCATGAAGGTCAATGGAAGCGTTCTTAAAAAACCCGAATTTCCGTCCGCGCTTCTGTAAAAAGTTGGCACTGCCTGCACTTTTGGACAGTAATCCCGGTTTTCGGCCCGGCCGCACAGCCGGCTGATGAGGCGGATCCGCAAAAGAAAGGCGGCGGCCGGGTGGCCGCCGCCTGTTCCTTTCGCCGTCGCGTGTCAGCGCGGGCTGCGCTTCGCGAGGATGCGCTGCAACGTCCGGCGGTGCATGTTCAACCGGCGCGCGGTCTCGGACACGTTGCGGTCGCACATTTCGTAGATGCGCTGGATGTGTTCCCACCGAACGCGGTCGGCCGACATCGGGTTCTCGGGCGGCGGCGGCAGGCTTTCGCCCTTGGCCAGCAGCGCATGGGTGACCTCGTTGGCATCGGCCGGCTTCGAGAGATAGTCGGTCGCGCCGATCTTCACCGCGGCGACCGCGGTGGCGATCGCGCCATAGCCCGTCAGCACCACGATGCGGCAGTCGGGACGCCGCTCGCGCAGCACCTCGACGACGTCGAGTCCGTTGCCATCCTCGAGCCGCAGGTCGACCACGGCATAGGCCGGCGGCCTGGCCTGCGCGATGGCCTTCCCTTCGGCCACGCTCTGGGCCATCTCGAGCACGAAGCCGCGCTTTTCCATCGCCTTGGCGAGACGCTTCAGAAATGGCTCGTCGTCGTCCACGAGAAGCAGGGACCTGTCAGCCCCGAGTTCGAATACGAGATCCTCAGCCATGATATCGCCCATCAGCTTTCCCCTTAACGCTTCTTAGGACTTCTGCAGGCGAGCGTCAAAGGAAGTTGACACATGGCTGTCATTCACGAAGCACGAAATTCGCTCGGCGATCTGTTCGGGCGTGTCCTCGCGCTTGAAGAAGTCGACGAAGCCCGTGCCGGGCAGCATGAAGTAGGTGTAGGTGGAATGGTCGATCAGGTAATAGTCGCCCTCGGCCTCCTGCGGCCGGTAGAAGGTCTTGTAGGCGCGCGAGGCCGCCTTGACCTGCTCTTCCGTCCCGGTCAGGGCGATGGTGTCGGGGTGGATGGCCTCGGCGAAGAACTTCAGCTGCTCGGGCGTGTCGCGCGCGGGATCGATCGAGATGAAGACCGGCGTCACCTCGGTGCCCCATTCCGCCAGGATGTCGACGGCCTGCGCGTTGCGCGCCATGTCGAAGGGGCAGACGTCGGGGCAGAAGGTATAGCCGAAATAGACGAGCGCGGGCTTTGCCAGGACCTCGCTGTCGGTCACCGTCCGCCCGTTCTGGTCGACCAGCGTGAAGGGGCCGCCGATCGCCCCGCCGGCAACCTGGTTGGCGCCGCATTCGGCGAAGCGGCCTTCCGGCTGCCTCAGCCAGACCCAGGCTGCCGAGCCGGCGAGCAGCGCCGCGATGGCTGCCGCGGCCGCCCCTGCAAAGAGCTTCGTCATGAGACCCTTTCCTCCCACGGAGATGCGGTTGCCATTGATCCGGCGATCACGGCGACCTAACAAGGTCCGATACAGGCAAAACGGCACGTGCTGCAATGATCCTCGGCCCTGATGGCGTTCTCAATCGTGACACGCGCGGCGACTGGGTGCGGCTGCGCACCCTGATCCTGCTGCGCTGGATGGCCGTTGCGGGCCAGCTGGTCGCGATCATGGTGACCAACTGGTATCTGGGGGTGAAGCTGCCCATGGGGCTCTGCTTCATGGCCGTCGGCGCCTCGGTGATTGCGAACGTGATCGCGAGCTTCGTGTTCCCGCAGAACCGCCGCCTGACCGAGTTCCAGGCGCTGATGATCCTGCTCTTCGACCTCACGCAGCTGTCGTTCCTGCTGTTCCTGACGGGCGGTCTCACCAATCCCTTCGCGCTGCTGATCCTTGCGCCCGTCACCATCTCGGCCCTCGCGCTGGAGCTTCGGACGACCGTCATCCTCGGCGCCATCGCCATCGGCCTTCTGACCTTCACCGCCTATTTCAACCTGCCATTGATCCTGTCCGACGGCAGCATGCTCGTCGTGCCGCGGATGTTCGAGTTCGGCTTCTGGCTTGCCATCGTCGTGGGTCTGCTGTTCCTCGGCCTCTACTCGCGCCGGGTCGCCATCGAGATCCGCTCGATGTCGGATGCGCTGCTGGCCACGCAGATGGCGCTCGACCGCGAGCAGAAGCTGACCGACCTCGGCGGCGTGGTGGCCGCGGCGGCGCATGAACTCGGCACGCCGCTGGCGACGATCAAGCTGGTCAGCTCGGAACTGGCCGAGGAGCTGTCGGACCGGCCGGCGCTGCGCGACGATGCGGAACTGATTCGCGCGCAGGCCGACCGGTGCCGCGACATCCTGCGCTCGATGGGCCGGGCCGGGAAGGACGACCTGCAGATGCGGCAGGCGCCGCTTGGCGAGGTGCTGCGCGAGGCGGCCGAGCCCCATGTCGGCCGCGGCAAGCGGGTCGAGTTCGACCTTTATCCCAGCCGGGACGGCGACGAGCGCCAGCCGGTCATCCTGCGGCGGCCGGAAGTGATCCATGGCTTGCGCAACCTGATCCAGAACGCGGTGGACTTTGCCCGCTCCACGGTATGGATCGACGGCGAATGGACCGGCGACCGGATCGCCGTGCGCATCGTGGACGACGGCGAGGGCTATCCGCCCGCGATCATCGGCCGCATCGGCGATCCCTTCGTGCGCCAGCGCCGCAGCGAGGACACGCAGTCCAGCCGTCCCGGCTACGAGGGCATGGGCCTGGGCCTCTTCATCGCCAAGACGCTGCTGGAACGCTCCGGCGCCGAACTGAGCTTTGCCAATGCCGCGGACCCCTTCCTGCGCATGCACGAGCGGCCCGAGCGCTGCGGCGCCATCGTCGAGGTCATCTGGCCCGTCAGCCGGCTGGTCGTGCTGCGGAACGCGCCGCTTGGCGAGAACGTCCTGATCCAGGGCTGAGGCGCCTGCGTCACGCCCTCCTTTCGGGCGTGACGACCGCCCATCGGATTAACCAGCTATTAACCTTCTGCGCCTCATGGTCGGAATATCGTGCTGTTCGTCCGGGGTTTCAGGCAAATGGGGTTCGATTGGGCACTGGCGCTCGGGCTCGTCCTGACGGCAGTGATGGCCGCCTCGGCTGCCGTCGTTCTGGCGGGGGTGCTGCAGGCGCGCGGGGATCGCCGGCAGGGCGGCATCTTCGCGGACCCGCAGGGCGGGACGGTGTTCCTCTTCGATGGCGAGACGCTGCTGGATGCCACCCCCGGGGCGCGGGCGATCCTCGCGCTGTCTCCGGCGCGGGGCGGTCCCTGGCTCCGGCTGCTCGCCTATGTCGCCCCGCGCTTTCCGGATTTCGAACAGCGGATCTCGACGCTTGCCGGCGACGGGCGGCTGACCCTCGCCTCCGGCCCCGAGGGCGAGCCGCTTTTGCTGCAGGCCGAGATGCGCGGCGGCGTCACGCGGATCGTGCTGGACGATCCGGCCAGCGGCACGCGCCAGCGCATGGACCATCTGGCGCAGCGCGCACTGGTCGAGGAACTGGACCAGTTGCGGGCGACCGTGACACAGGCGCCGCTGATGATGTGGCGCGAGACCGCGGCGGGCGACGTGGTCTGGGCGAATGCCGCCTATCTCCTGCGGGCTGCGCGGCGGCTCGACCCCGGCGAGGACCTGAGCTGGCCGCTACCCCGCCTGTTCGAGCGGGCGGCCACGGCGCAGGGCGCGGCGGGGCAGCGCCAGAGGATCGAGGCGGACAATGGCGTGCTGTGGTTCGACCTCGTGAGCTTCGCGGAAGGGTCGGGGCGGCTTCTGTTCGCGTTGCCGGCCGATGCCGCCGTCCAGGCCGAGGCCTCGCTGCGCGACTTCATGCAGACGCTGGTCAAGACCTTCGCGCATCTGCCCATCGGCCTTGCGATCTTCGACCAGCATCGCAAGCTCGCGCTGTTCAATCCGGCGCTTCTGGACCTGACCGGGCTGCCGCCGGACATGCTGGCGCTGAAGCCCACGCTGTTCTCGTTCCTCGAGGCGCTGCGCGAGCGCCAGATGATCCCCGAGCCGAAGGATTATCCCAGCTGGCGCCGGCAGATCCTTGCGCTCGAGAAGGCCGCCTCGAGCGGGCTCTACGAGGAGACGTGGAGCCTGCCGGCCGGGCAGACCTACCGGGTCATCGGGCGTCCGCATCCGAACGGCGCGCTCGCCCTGATGTTCGAGGACATCTCGACCGAGATGACCCGCACCCGCCGCTATCGCGCCGACCTCGAACTCGGCCAGTCGGTGATCGATGCGATGGACGAGGCGATCGCCGTGTTCTCGCAGGCCGGGCAACTGGTGATGACCAATGCCGCCTATGCGACGCTCTGGGGGCATGATCCGGTCGAGACGGTCGGCTCGGCCGCCATCGGGCAGCTTTGCGAGCACTGGCGGGCGCTGAGCGCCCCCTCGCCGATCTGGGCCGAGGCGGAAAGCTTCGTGGCCGTCATCGGCGAACGGAAGTCGTGGAGCGGCGAGGTCCGGCTGAACGACGGGCGGCTGATCGCCTGCCGGTTCTCGCCGCTGACCGGGGGGGCGACGCTGGTCCTGTTCCGCCTCGTCGTGCCGGACGAGGCCGCGCCGCTGGATCTGGCGCCGGCCCTGCGCACCGCCTGATCCCGCTTGCAGCCCGCCACCGGTCTGGGCATGGTCGCGACCATGTCGCCCGAACCGTTCCTTGCCCTGCCCCTTGCCTCGGAAGAGGAGACCGCGCGTCTTGGTGCCGTGCTGGCCCGGGTGCTGCGTCCGGGGGATGCGGTGCTGCTTGCCGGGCCGATCGGCGCCGGCAAGACCCACCTTGCCCGTTCGCTGATCCGCGCCGCGCTGGGACGCGAGGAGGAGGTGCCTTCGCCCACCTTCACGCTGGTGCAGACCTATGAGGCGCCGGGGCACGAGATCTGGCATGCCGATCTCTATCGCCTCACCCATCCCGACGAGGTGCTGGAACTGGGACTCGATGCGGCCTTCGCCTCGGCGGTCTGCCTTGTCGAGTGGCCGGACCGGATGGCCGGCCTGACGCCGCCGGACGCGCTTCACCTGACGCTCGAGGCAGCCGGCGAGGGGCGGGTGGCAAGGCTTGCGGGCGGGCGGCCCGGCCTTCTGGCCGAGGTGGAGCGGCGCTGGAATGAGTGAGCGGGCGGCCCTGTCGCGGGCCTTTCTGGAGCGGGCCGGATGGGGCGGGGCAGCGCGCGGCTTCCTTGCCGGGGACGCGTCGGATCGCAGCTACGACCGGCTGACGAACAGCGCGGGAACGGCCGTGCTGATGGATGCGCCTCCCGGCAGGGGCGACGATCCAGCCGCCTTCGTCGCCATCGCGGCACATCTTCGCGGCCTTGGCCTGTCCGCACCCGAAGTGCTGGCTGCGGACCTGCCGAACGGCTTCCTGCTGCTCGAGGATCTGGGCGATGCGCTCTTCGCGCGGCTGCTTCCCGATCCGGTGGCGGAGCCGATGCTCTATGCCGCGGCGACCGACGTGCTGGTGCATCTGCAAGGCGCGCCCGCGCCCGCGGGGCTGCCGGACCTGTCGGCGCAGGACTGGGCTGAGGCCGCGGGCTTTGCGCCCGACTGGTATGCCTTCGCCGCGACGGGCCAGCGGCCCGATCGCGCGCGCTTCACGGCGCTGCTCGCCGAGGCGATGGCCCGGCACGCAGACGGCCCGCGCGTGCTGATCCTGCGCGACTATCATGCCGAGAACCTCCTGTGGCTGCCGGAGCGCGAGGGGCTGGCGCGGGTCGGCCTGCTCGACTTCCAGCTCGCCCAGATGGGCCAGCCGGGATATGACCTCGTCTCGCTTCTGCAGGATGCCCGGCGCGACGTGCCCGGGGACATCGAACGCAGCATGATGCTCCGCTTCGCCGCCGCGACCGGCGCCGGGGAAGCCTCGTTCACGGCGACCTATGCCGTGCTTGGCGCGCAGCGGGCGTTGCGCATCCTCGGCGTCTTCGCCCGGCTCTGCCTTGTGGCCGGCAAGCCGGGCTATGTGGCGCTGATCCCGCGGGTCTGGGACCAGCTCTGGCGCAACCTGCGCCATCCCGCCCTCGCCGCGCTGGCGGAGGAATGCCGCGCACTCCTGCCGGAGCCACGGCCGGCGCTGCTGGAAAGGATCCGGGGGCAATGCGGCCGGATGCGGTGATGATCTTCGCGGCGGGCTTCGGCACGCGGATGGGCGCGCTGACCGCCACCCGGCCCAAGCCGATGATCGAGGTGGCGGGGCGGCCGCTGATCGATCACGCGCTGGCACTGGCCGATGAGGCGGGGGTCCGCCGCATTGTCGCCAATACCCACTACCTGCCCGACAGTCTTCACGCCCATCTGGAGGGCAGGGCGCTGGTCTCGCACGAGCCGGAGATCCTCGAGACCGGGGGCGGCCTGCGCACCGCCCTTCCGCTGCTCGGCGAAGGGCCGGTCTACACGCTGAACAGCGACGCGGTCTGGACCGGCGCGAACCCGCTGGCCGAGCTTGCCGCCGGCTGGCGCGAAGGGATGGAGGCGCTGCTTCTGCTGCTGCCCTCCGGTGCCGTGAATGCCGCCCGCAGCGATTTCGTCGTGGATGCCGACGGCCGCCTTGCGCGTGCAGCGGGGCAGGCCGGGCACACCTATCTGGGCGCGCAGATCCTGCGGACCGACCGTCTGGCCGGGGTGGCGGAGGCGAAGTTCTCGCTGAACCTGATCTGGGACCGGATGATCGAGGCCGGCACCGCCTTCGGGCTGGTGCATCGGGGCGGGTGGTGCGACGTCGGCCGCCCCGAGGGGATCACTGCTGCCGAGGCGATGCTCGGCCATGTTTGACAGCCCCGGCCCCCGCCTTTTCGGCCTGCCTCCGGGCGTGGACTTTCCCGCCGCCCTTGTCGCGGGCCTGCGCGCGCGGCTTGCGGACGCGCCGCCCGAGGCGATGGCGCGGGTCGAGCTTTACGTCAACACCCAGCGGATGCGGCGGCGGATCACCGAGCTGATGACGGCCGAAGGCGCCGGGTTCCTTCCGCGCATCCGTCTGGTGACCGAGCTGCCCCCGGTGCCCGGCCTGCCCGCCCCGGTGCCGGCGTTGCGCCGGCGGCTGGAACTGGCGCAGCTCGTCGCGCGGCTGATCGAGGCGCAGCCCGACCTTGCCCCGCGCTCGGCGCTGTTCGATCTGGCCGACAGTCTGGCCGAGCTGATCGACGAGATGCAGGGCGAGGGCGTGGCCCCCGAGGCGATCTCGCGGCTCGACGTGGCGGACCATTCCGCGCACTGGCAGCGGACGCAAGCCTTCATGTCGATCGTGGCGCCGATGTTCGGAGCGGATGCGCCGGATGCGCAGGCGCTGGCCCGCATGACGGTGGAGCGGCTGGCGGCCCACTGGCACGAGGCGCCGCCACCGCATCCGGTGATCGTGGCGGGCTCCACCGGCTCGCGCGGGACGACGGCGCTGTTCATGCAGGCGGTGGCCCGGCTGCCGCAGGGGGCGCTGGTGCTGCCCGGCTTCGACTTCGACCTGCCGGCTGCGGTCTGGGCGGGCCTCGACGATGCGCTGACCGCCGAGGATCATCCGCAGTTCCGCTTCCACCGGTTGTTGGCAATGCTCGACGCCACGCCCTCGGACGTCCGGCGCTGGTCCCCCGACGCCGCGCCGAGCCCGGGGCGCAACCGGCTGATCTCGCTGTCCCTCCGTCCTGCGCCGGTGACCGACCAGTGGCTGACCGATGGCAAGCTGCTTCCCGACCTGTCCGGCGCGGCCAAGGCCATGACGCTGATCGAGGCGCCGGGCCCGCGGGCCGAGGCGCTGGCGGTCGCGCTGATCCTGCGCCGCGCGGCCGAGGAGGGGCGGCGGGCGGCGCTCATCACCTCGGACCGCGAGCTGACGCGGCAGGTGGCGGCCGCGCTGGACCGCTGGGGGATCGTGCCGGACGATTCGGCCGGCAAGCCGCTGGCTCTGTCGGCGCCGGGCCGCCTGCTGCGCCACGTCGCGCGGCTGTTCGGGCGGCGGCTGACCGGCGAGACCCTGCTGACGCTTCTCAAGCATCCGCTGACGGCGACCGGCTCGGACCGCGGCAACCACCTGCGCTGGACCCGCGATCTGGAGCTGAAGCTGCGCCGCCACGGCCCTCCCTTTCCCACCGGGGCCGATCTCGCCGACTGGGCCGGCACGCGGCCGGCCGACGGGGTCCTGGACTGGGCGCTCTGGCTCGGGCGGTTGATCGAGGGGGTGGAGGCCTTGGCCACACGCTCGCTCTCGGCGCACGTCGAGGCGCATCTGGCGCTGGTCGAAGCACTGGCGGCGGGTCCCTCGGGCGCCACCACGGGAGAGCTGTGGCTCAAGGAGGCGGGCGAGGCCGCGCTGGCGGCGGTCAGCGACCTGCGCCGCGAGGCCCCGCACGGCGGCGACCTGACGCCGGCCGACTACACCGACCTCTTCGACGCCATCCTTGCGCGCGGCGAGGTGCGCGAGGCGGTGCAGGCCCATCCCGGCCTGATGATCTGGGGCACGCTCGAGGCGCGGGTCCAGGGGGCCGACCTCGTCGTCCTGGGCGGGTTGAACGACGGGACATGGCCACAGCTGCCCCCGCCCGATCCCTGGCTGAACCGCCAGATGCGGCTGAAGGCCGGCCTCCTGCTGCCCGAGCGCCGGATCGGCCTTTCCGCTCACGACTACCAGCAGGCCGTGGCCGCGCCGGAGGTCGTGCTGACCCGTGCCGTGCGGAGTGCCGAGGCCGAGACCGTGCCCTCGCGCTGGCTGAACCGGCTGACGAACCTGATGAGCGGCCTTCCTGCGCAGGGTGGGCCGGAGGCGCTGGCCGCGATGCGGCGGCGCGGGCAGGGGTGGCTAGCACTTGCGCAGGTGCTGGAGGCGCCGGGCGAACCGGTGCCTCTGGCGCGGCGCCCGGCGCCCCGGCCTCCCGTCGAGGTCCGGCCCCGGCAACTGGCGGTGACCGGCATCCGCACGCTGATCCGCGACCCCTACGCGATCTACGCCCGCCACATCCTGCGGCTCCGGCCGCTCGACCCACTGCACCGCTCGCCCGATGCGCGGCTGCGGGGATCGATCCTGCACCGCATCCTCGAGGATTTCGTGAAGGGCCGGCAGGACGCCAGCGACCGCACGGCAGAGCGTGCCCGCCTGATGGCCATTGCCGAAACCGTCCTGGCCGAGGAGGTGCCCTGGCCGGCCGCCCGCGCGCTCTGGCTCGCCCGGCTCGACCGCGCGGCCGATTTCTTCCTCGAGGCCGAGGCGGCGCAAGGCGGCTCTCCGGTGGTGCTGGAGCGGGAAGGCCGGGTGGAGCTTGCGGGCCTTGGCTTCACACTGACCGCCAAGCCCGACCGGATCGACGTGCTGCCGGATGGCCGGCTGCACATCCTCGACTACAAGACCGGCACGCCGCCGACGAAGAAGCAGCAGGAGCAGTTCGACAAGCAATTGCTGCTCGAGGCGGCGATGGCCGAGCGCGGCGGCTTTCCGGGTCTCGAGGTCGCCGAGGTCGCGCGGATCAGCTACATCGGCCTCGGGTCCAGCCCGAAGATCGAAGCTCTGGAAACGGACGCCGCGCTTCTTGGTCAGGTCTGGGAGGGGCTTCACGCGCTGATCGGGCGCTACATGGTCCACGCCCAGGGCTATGCCTCGCGCCGCGCCATGTTCGGCGAGCGCTTCCCGGGCGATTACGACCACCTCGCCCGGTTCGGCGAATGGGAGATGAGCGACCCGCCGGAGCCCGAACCCGTCGGCCCGGAAGCCAAGGGGGCCGGCGCCGAAGAGACGCAGGCCTCAGCCCGGCCCATTGCGCAACCCGCGCCGGAGGAGGCGGAATGAGGGACGATGCCACCGAACGGCAGGTGCAGGCGGCCGATCCGCGCGCCTCGACATGGCTCTCCGCCAATGCGGGCTCGGGCAAGACGCGGGTTCTGACCGACCGGGTGGCGCGGCTGCTGCTCGACGGGGTCGAGCCGCAGCGCATCCTCTGCCTGACCTATACCAAGGCCGCAGCGTCCGAGATGCAGAACCGCCTGTTCCGGCGCCTCGGCGAATGGGCGATGCTCGAGGACGCGCCGCTGCGCACGGCGCTGCACGCTCTGGGCCTCGAGATGGTCGAGCACGAGACGCTCGCGCAGGCGCGCCGCCTGTTCGCGCGGGCGATCGAGACCCCGGGTGGGCTGCGCATCCAGACCATCCACTCGTTTTGTGCCACGCTCCTGCGCCGCTTCCCGCTGGAGGCCGGCGTCTCGCCGCAGTTCACCGAACTCGACGACCGCGCGGCGCGCCTCCTGCGCGAGGAGATGGTCGAGGAGATGGCCGACCGGCTTGCCCCCGGCCTGATCGCCGGCCTCGCCCGCGCCTATACCGGCGAGGACTTCGCGTCCCTGACCGAAGAGGTGGCGCGCAACCGCGGCGGACTTCTCCCGCCGCTGGAGGAGGACGCCTGCCGCGCGCTCTACGGCCTGCCGGCCGGCATGGCTGCGGACGCGCTGATCGCGCAGGTCTTCCTTGGCGGAGAGGCCGAGTGGATGCCGGCGGTGATCGCCGCGCTCGAGGCCGGGTCGCCGAACGACCGCAAATGCGCGCCCAAGCTGCGGGCGCTGTCCTTCGCCGCACCGACGCTCGCAACGCTGGCCGATATGGAGGGCATCCTCCTGACCGGTGCCAGCGCAAAGGAGCCCTACACCGCCAAGATCGGTTCGTTCCCCACCAAGGAGACCCGCAACGCGCTGGGCCCGCTGCTCGACCGGCTGGAAGACCTCATGCGCAGGGTCGAGAGCGCCCGCCCACTGCGCTGCTGCCTGATCGCGGCCGAGCGGGCGCGGTTGCTCCATGCCTTTGCGGGGACCTTCCTGCCGCTTTACGAAGCGCGGAAGGCGGCGCGCGGCTGGCTTGACTTCGACGACCTGATCGGGCGGGCGAAGGCGCTGCTGACCGATCCGTCGGTGGCGCAATGGGTGCTGTTCCGGCTCGACGGCGGCATCGACCACATCCTCGTGGACGAAGCGCAGGACACGAGCCCCGACCAGTGGAAGGTGATCGAGCTTCTGGCGCAGGAGTTCACCGCGGGACGCGGGGCGCGCGAGGTGCAGCGCACCATCTTCGTGGTCGGCGACAAGAAGCAGTCGATCTATTCCTTCCAGGGTGCGGATGTCGCGGCCTTCGACCGGATGAAGGCCGAGTTCGGCCGCAAGCTTTCCGAGGCGCAGCGCCGGCTGGAGCAGCTCGACCTGCTGCATTCCTTCCGCTCGTCCTCGACCATCCTGCGGCTGGTGGACCTGACCTTCGACGAACGGCGCCGGCAGGATCTGGGGGGCGAGGTCCGTCACATCGCCTTCAAGTCGGCGATGCCGGGCCGCGCCGAGCTCTGGCCGCTGGTCCCCGCCGGCAAGGACCCCGAGCCCGAACACTGGTTCGATCCGGTGGACCTCGTCTCGGACGAGCACCACGCCGCCCGGCTTGCCCGGCAGGTGGCCGACCGGATCCGCAGGATGATCGACGCGGGCGTGCAGATCCCGCAGGACTCTGGTTTCCGCACGGTGACGGCGGGGGACTTCCTCATCCTCGTCCAGCGCCGCTCGGACATCTTCTGCGAGATCATCCGGGCCTGCAAGGAAGCCCGCCTGCCCATCGCCGGGGCCGACCGGCTGAAGCTCGGCGCGGAACTGGCGGTCCGGGACCTTTCCGCTCTGCTTGCCTTCCTCGCCACGCCCGAGGACGACCTGTCGCTCGCCGCCGTCCTGCGCTCACCGCTGTTCGGCTGGAGCGAGGCTCAGCTCTTCGATCTTGCGCATGGGCGCGACGGCTATCTCTGGCGCCGGCTCTACGACCGCGAGGCCGACCATCCCGAGACGGTGGCAACCTTGCGCGACCTGCGCGATCAGGCCGACTTCCTGCGCCCGTTCGACCTGATCGAGCGGGCGCTGACCCGCCACGACGGCCGCCGCCGCCTGCTCGCGCGGCTTGGCGAGGAGGCCGAGGACGGCATCGACGAACTCCTGTCGCAGGCGCTTGCCTACGAGCGGACGGACGTGCCGAGCCTGACGGGCTTCCTGACCTGGCTCACCACCGACGAGGTCGAGGTGAAGCGGCAGATGGAGGGCGCCGGCGGCCGCATCCGCGTGATGACGGTCCACGGCGCCAAGGGGCTGGAGGCGCCCATCGTCATCCTGCCCGACACCGCCGACCGCAGCCCGCGCGAACGCGACGAGATCTTCACGCTGCCGGGCGGCGTCCCGGTCTGGAAGACCGCCGCTGCGGAAAGCCCGCCGCAGATCGTGGCCGCACGCGAGGCACGTCGGGCGCGTGACGCGGCCGAGAACCTCCGGCTGCTCTACGTCGCGATGACGCGGGCGCAGTGCTGGCTGATCGTGGCTGCCGCGGGCAAGCTGGACAGCGGCGGGGCCTGGCACGATCTGGTCCGGCAGGGGATGGAGGCCGCCGGATCGGAGCGCCTGCCCGACGGCGGGATGCGGCTGGTCGAGGGCGCCTGGCCCGAGCCGGTGCCGGCTTCGGCTGCGGCCGAGGCTCCTCCGCCGGTCCTGCCCGCTTGGGCGGGCTGCCCTGCCCCTGATCCCGTGCGGGCGGCGAAGTTGCTCTCTCCCTCGGATCTCGGCGGGGCGAAGGCGCTGTCGGGTGAGGCGCTGCCCGCCGAACTGGCGAAGGCGCGGGGAACGGCGCTGCACCTGCTGCTCGAACATCTGCCGCAGCACGAGGCCACGGCTTGGGACGAGGTGGCGCGCGGCCTGCTGCCGGATCCGGCCGACGTGGCGAAGCTTCTGGCGGAGGCGCGGGCCGTGCTGTCGGCGCCGCATCTGGCCGAGGTCATGGCGGCCGAGGCGCTGCTCGAGGTGCCGGTGACGGCTGAAGTTCTTGGGCAGCGGCTGTTCGGCACCATCGACCGGCTGATCGTGGCCGAGGATCGGGTGCTGGCGATCGACTACAAGTCGAACGTGATGGTGCCGGACCGCCCAGAGGAGGTCCCCGAGGGCATCCTGCGCCAGATGGGCGCCTATGCCGAGGCGCTGGCGCAGATCTATCCGGGGCGCCACATCGAGACGGCGATCCTCTGGACCCGCACGGCGCAGCTGATGCCGCTTCCTGTCGATATCGTGAGGTCGGCCCTTGCCCGGGCCACGACAGCTTGACGCGGGGGAGGGGGGTCCTTACCTTTTCCTCAAGCCTATCGCATCAGGAGAATTGAATATGTCCACCGTTCCTGTGACGGACGCTACCTTCGACGCCGAAGTGCGCAAGTCCAGCGTGCCCGTCGTCGTCGACTTCTGGGCCGAATGGTGCGGCCCCTGCCGGCAGATCGGCCCGGCGCTCGAGGAACTCTCGAAGGAATATGCCGGCAAGGTGAAGATCGTGAAGGTCAACGTGGACGAGAACCCCGAAAGCCCCGCGATGCTGGGCGTTCGCGGCATCCCGGCCCTGTTCCTGTTCAAGGACGGCCAGGTGGTCTCGAACAAGGTCGGCGCCGCGCCGAAGGCCGCGCTGGCGAACTGGATCGCCACCGCGCTCTGAGCGCGCCATCGCATCGTTCCGCAGGGCGCCCGGTCGGGCGCCCTTTCCGTTTCCGGGGCGCTCGCAGACGGGTGCTCCTTAAAGGGCCGCGTCAGGCGTCGGGTCCGCTCAGAAGTGCCAGCCGTGGCGGTCGAACCGCGACAGGATCTGCGCCTCGGCCTCTGGCGAGCCGCCGTTGATCGTGTTGAGCTGGAAGAACCAGTAGAGATAGGCCTCGTGGTCGGGCAGAGTCCCCTCGGCCCGTGCAAAGGCTTGGGCCACCCCCTCGCGCGGCACCGAGCCCGCGATGTGGTGAAAGTCGATCCCGGCGAACAGCACGGCCGGCTTGCGCATGAAATAGCCCGTCAGCGCGACCGAGGAGTTCTGCGTCACCACCAGATCGCAGGCTGCCAACAGCGGCAGCGGGTCGGCGCGGCTGACATCCAGCCGCGGATAGCGGCGGATCAGGTCCTCGAGCGCGTGAAGATCCGACGAGGTGTAGTGCTCCTTCGGGTGCAGGGTGGCGCGGATGGGCCGCGGATCGTGATCCAGGGTGGCATGGATCATGGCGATGGGGCTCATGGCCTGGAACGAGCGGTGCTCTCCGATCCGGCCCTGCAGCGGCATGAAGATGAAGCCGTCGCGCGAGATCTTGCGCTCTCCCACGATGCGGCGACGCCAGCGCTGGTAGAACGGGCGCGCGGCGGTGGCCTCGACCTCCGCGGGATCGAATGTCTTGCGGGCCACGTCGAACCACCAGCGTTCGTTCGTCGCCTCGATCTGCCAGAACGGGTAATGGTAGGCCCGGCGCAGGCAGAGACAGCGCGGCCCGACCGGCTCCTGCATGTGAAAGAGGCTCCACCCCTGCCGGCGGGCCGGGTTGGCGCGATCCTCGGGCGTGTCGGGATGGATGTCGACCGCCAGACCGCGTGTGGCGACTGCCGCCTGGATGCGGTTGATGATGTTCACCTTCCCCGCGACCGCATCCTCGCGCATCGGGCTGGGCAGATAGATGTTGAGAACGCGCGTGTGCGGCATCTTTCCCCTTCCGGCTTCCCCGGAACATGCGCCAAGAAGGCTAAGGCCGGTTTAACGGAGCTGCCAGCGCGACGCGCCGTCGCCCGGCTTGTCCGGGCGCGGCAAGGGCTCCATATAGGCCCAAACGGAGGGTTTCATGGCGGAAGACAGGTTCCCCGGCTGGCACGGCACGACGATCCTTGCCGTGCGTCGGGGCGGCGAGGTGGTCGTTGCAGGCGACGGGCAGGTCAGCCTTGGCCAGACGGTCATCAAGGGCACGGCGCGCAAGGTCCGCCGCCTCACCCCCGGCGGGCACGACGTCGTGGCCGGATTCGCGGGATCGACCGCCGACGCCTTCACCCTGCTCGAGCGGCTGGAAAAGAAGCTCGATGCGGCGCCGGGGCAGCTTGCCCGCGCCTGTGTCGAGCTTGCCAAGGACTGGCGCATGGACAAGTACCTGCGCAACCTCGAGGCCATGCTGATCGTGACCGATGGCGAGACGCTTCTGGTCATTACCGGTGCGGGCGACGTGCTGGAGCCGGAACATGACGTGGCCGCCATCGGCTCGGGCGGGAACTTCGCCCTTGCGGCGGCGCGGGGGCTGATGGCCTCCGACCTGCCGGCGGAAGAGATTGCCCGCCGCGCCATGGCGATCGCCGCCGACATCTGCGTCTACACCAACGGCAACCTGACCGTGGAACGGATTTCCAAATGACCGACCTGACCCCGCGCGAGATCGTCTCGGAGCTCGACCGCTTCATCATCGGCCAGAAGGACGCCAAGCGCGCCGTCGCCGTGGCGCTCAGGAACCGCTGGCGTCGCAAGCAGCTGGCCGACGACATCCGCGACGAAGTCTATCCCAAGAACATCCTGATGATCGGCCCCACCGGCGTGGGCAAGACCGAGATCTCGCGCCGCCTTGCCCGGCTGGCGAAGGCGCCGTTCCTGAAGGTCGAGGCGACGAAATTCACCGAAGTCGGCTATGTCGGCCGCGACGTCGACAGCATCATCCGCGATCTGGTGGATGCGGCCATCGTCGAGACCCGCACCCGGATGCGCGACGACGTGAAGTCGCGCGCCGTGAAGGCAGCCGAGGACCGGGTGATCGAGGCCATCGCGGGGCGCGACGCGCGCGAGCAGACCCGCGAGACGTTCCGCACGAAGCTCAAGCGCGGCGAGCTGGACAATACGGTGATAGAGATCGACGTGGCCGACACCTCGAACCCGATGCAGATGCTCGATCCCACCGGGCAGGGCCAGATGGGGATGATGAACCTTGGCGAGATCTTCGGGAAGGCCTTCGGCGGGCGCACCACGCGGCGCAAGATGACGGTGGCCGAAAGCCATGACATCCTGATCAACGAGGAGGCCGACAAGCTTCTGGACGACGAGGTCGTGAAGGCCGCGGCGCTCGAGGCGGTGCAGGAGAACGGCATCGTCTTCATCGACGAGATCGACAAGGTCTGCGCCCGCTCCGAGATGCGCGGCGCCGACGTGAGCCGCGAGGGCGTGCAGCGCGACCTGCTGCCGCTGATCGAGGGCACGACGGTCTCGACCAAGTATGGCCCGGTCAAGACCGACCACATCCTCTTCATCGCGAGCGGGGCGTTCCACATCGCCAAGCCCTCGGACCTGCTGCCCGAGCTTCAGGGCCGCCTGCCGATCCGGGTGGAATTGCGCGCCCTGACCGAGGAGGACTTCGTCCGCATCCTGAACGAGACGGACAATGCGCTGACCCGGCAATACATGGCGCTGATGGCGACCGAGAAGGTCGCCGTCACCTTCACCGAAGAGGGGATCAAGGCGCTGGCCTCGATCGCCGCAGAGGTTAACCGCACGGTCGAGAACATCGGCGCGCGCCGGCTCTATACCGTGATGGAGCGGGTGTTCGAGGAGCTGTCCTTCCAGGCCCCCGACCGGCCCGGCGAGACGGTGACGGTGGACGCAGCCTATGTCGAGGCCAATCTGGGCGAGCTTTCCCGCTCGACCGACCTCAGCCGCTACGTTCTCTGATATCGCGGGGCGGCGGCCGGGGCCTCAGAATGCAAAGTAGAGGAACTCGGCCGGCGGGCTGCCGAAGATGCGCAGCAGCGTGACGCAGAGGACCGCGCCGACGAACAGGCCGTGCAGCGGTGACGGCTGCCACCGGAGCCGGCCGGCGGGCGGGGGCGCTGCCCGCGCCGGAGCCGGCTTCAGCCCCATCCATTCCTGCGTGTTCGGCAACGCCCAGACGATGATCAGGCCAAGGAGCACCACCGCCGTATCGCCCGAGTAGAGATACAGGCCGTGCTCGCCCATGCCGAACAGGCCCTGCACCACCAGCATCGCCTCGGTCAGGCTGGGAGACTTGAAGAACACGAGGCTCACGGTCACGGCCAGGAAGGTCAGCAGCACGTTTACCGGCACCAGCGCCCCGCGCACAATGGGCGGCAGGTCTGCCCGCCCGGCGCGCGTGGCGCGCCAGGCGTGGTTCGCGACCAGCATCAGCCCGTGCATCAGGCCGAAGATGATGAACTGCCAGCCCGCGCCATGCCAGACCCCGGCCAGTCCCATGGTGACCAGCGTCGGAAAGGCCAGCATCACGAGGAACGGCACCGCCCGCGGCTTGCGCGGGTTCCAGATCGGCTTCCCCGCCTCCATCCGGCGGCGCATCAGCCCCTTGGTGATCGGATTGTAGAGATACGAGGTCAGGAAGCGCGTCAGCGTCATGTGCCAGCGCGACCAGAACTCGATGATATTGCCGGCCTTCAGGGGCGAGTCGAAATTGAACGGCAGCAGGATGCCGAACATCAGGCCCAGCCCGATGGCCATGTCGGAATAGCCCGAGAAGTCGAAGTAAAGCTGCAGCGCAAAGGCAACCGCGCCCCGCCAGGCATAGGCCAGATAGGCCGCCTGTCCGTCCGCGGCCAGATCCCACAGCGGCTGTGCCAGCGGAGCCAGCGTATCCGCCAGGCCGATCTTCTTGAACAGGCCGAGGCAGAAGATGGTGAAGCCCAGAACCAGCTTCGCCTGGTCGATGCGGAAGGTCTCGTCGCGCTCGATCTGGGGAACGACCTCGCGGTAGTGCACGATCGGCCCGGCGATCAGCTGCGGGAAGAAGGTGATGAACATCGCGTAGCGGATCGGGTTCGGCCGGCCGATCCGCCCCTCGTGGCAGTCCACCAGATAGGCGATCTGCTGGAAGGTGTAGAACGAGATGGCGAGCGGCAGCAGGATGTGCGGCACCGCCACCGCCGCCGCCGTCAGCGCGTTCATCACCTCGACGAGGAAGCCCGCATACTTGAAGTAGCCGATCGCGCCGAGGTTCAGCGCGATCCCCGAAAGCAGCAGCCAGCGTCGCGGCCGGTTCACCAGCAGCAGCCCGAGGGTATAGTTCAGCCCCAGCGAGATCAGCAGCATCGGCAGGAAGGCGACGTTCCACCAGGCGTAGAAGAAGAGCGAGGCCGCCGTAAGCCAGGCCAGCGCCCAGAGCTTGCTCGGCAGCCGCCCCAGCAGGAAGTAACCCGCCAGGGTCAGCGGCAGAAAGGCGAACAGGAACTCGGGGCTGTGGAACAGCATCAGGGAAGCGTCTTCGCCTGGATGAGGGCGGCGAAGTCGCCGACGTTGCGCAACTCCTCCAGCTCGGAGGACTTGAACGAGACGCCGAAGCGCATCTCGGCCGCCACGACGATGTTGATGTGGTTGAAGCTGTCCCATTCGGCCACGTCCCGCGCCGACAGGTCGGGCGTCGCCACGATACCGGGGTCGTCGAAGACCTGACGCAGGATGGCCGTGAGGCCGTCGAAGATCTCGGGCTCGGTCATGCGGGCTCCCTCATTGCCGGACAGGGTTCACGGACAGTCGGATATGCGGCGGCGGTGGCGGCGGCGCCGCAAGGTCTAGCCGCCAGAGCGCCGAATGGCCGTCACCGCCGGCGGGATGGAACCCGAGCCGGGGGAAGAGATCGGCCA
Source organism: Rhodobacter sp. CZR27 (assembly GCF_002407205.1). Classification (NCBI taxonomy): domain Bacteria; kingdom Pseudomonadati; phylum Pseudomonadota; class Alphaproteobacteria; order Rhodobacterales; genus Rhodobacter; species Rhodobacter sp. CZR27. The sequence continues at coordinate 147,095 of NZ_CP023548.1, forward strand.
CCATGCCGTTCTTCGGCGTCGGCCGGTAGCAGCCCACGACGGTCGAGGCCCCGGCGTCGCGGGCGGCGCCGGCGATGACCGCGGCCACGGCTTCCTCCACCCGCCGGCCAAGGACGCGGCAGCTCATCAGCCAGGTATCGACCTCCAGCAGGCGCCCACCTTCGCCATCGGGCCGGAGGCGGCCCAGCACGACGCAGACGATGCCGTTGTCGCCGAAGCGGTCCGTCAGCCGGACGCAGAAGGTCAGGATGTCGGGATCGGCGATCATCGCCTCGACCTCGGCCTCGGTATATCGGCGGGTGGTCAGGTTGAACTGGTTGGTCTTGTTGATCAGCTGGGTCACCCGGACCAGATCCACCCGTTCCACGGGCCCGATCCGCATTTCCATGTCGAGCCCGGCGAGGAAGCTGTCCATATCCGGGGCGACGATTTCCAGCCGGCGGCGTTCGGCGTTCGCGGCGTACTGTTCGGCGCGCCTCGCATCGTCGGCGGTATGGGCGACAGTCTCGAACAGCCCGCTCGCGGCGAGGCAGCGGACGTAGTCCTCGGGCTGTTCCGGAACCTCGGGCACCGCAACCTCGGGGAACTGCTCGCGCAGCAGGGCGCGCTCGGCCGGGTTGTCGTCGAAGAACACCAGCGCATCGAGGCCGAGGTTCAACTCCTGCGCGATGCGTTGCAGGCCCTGCCCCTTGTCGGTCCAGTTCGCGACGAAGGCGGCGAAGTCCGCCCGGCGCAGCACCATCTCGGGGTGGTCGAAGGCGGCCTCGGCGCGGGCGGGGTCGTTCTTCGAACTGACCGCAAGCAGGACGCCGCGCTCGCGCAGGGCCTTGCAGTAAAGCTGGAACGCCTTGAAGGCCTCGCCCCGGGCCGACCCCTCGCCGATCACGATGCCGTCCAGCCCGTCGTCGCCGATCACCCCGCCCCAGAGCGTGTTGTCGAGATCGAGCACCAGCACCTTCCGCGTCAACCCGCGCAGGCCGGCAAGGATGCGCGCGGCCTGATCGCCGAACCACGGGCCGGCAGCGGGGCTGACGTGCTGCTTTGCATGGAGCCACATCAGCCGGTCCTGCAGGGCGTCAATCCCCTCGGCGCGGGCGGCCGCCATGGGATCGAGGATCAGCACGCCTTCGGCCCGCGCGGCGCGGATCAGCCGATGCTCGATCTCGGCCGCCATTGCGCCGGGCGAGGCGGGCACCAGCCGGTCAAAATGGCCAAACAGCGGGGCCGCCGCGCGGATCGGCAGTTGCTGGATCACAGCCGTCCCGGTCGCGCGCAGCCGTCGCCACGCCTGCACGAGGTCGGCGATGGCCGCATCGAGCGCGGCCTCCACCTCGGCCTCGGGCGTGGTCAGCGGCAGGCTCGGCACAAGGTCGCTTTCGGCCGAGCAGATCAGCACGGCCTCGGGCGCGAAGGCCGCGAGGCCGGAGCCGGGGGTCAGGATCTCCTGCCGCCACTGGCCGTAGGGCGGAACGTGAACCTCCAGCGCCAGCCCGCGCCGCAGGGCGCCGACGCGCAGGCCCGGCACCAGATGCTCCAGCGTGAAGGAGCCCAGCAGCGCAAGGCGAAGGCGCGGCACCTCGGGCGGGGGTGGGGTCTGGCGCAGGAGGCGGTCGATCCGCGTGGTCTGCAGGAAGTCCAGCCGGTGCCCGGACAGCGCCCGAAGCGCGTGCCAGCCCGCTGCCCCGGTCTCCGAAAGGATCCGGGCGTGGCTCAGGGCGCCCTCGAAGTCGGCGTGCGGCGGCAGCCAGTCAAGCTCAAGCGGGGTTCGTTTCATCGCACTCCACCTCGTCCGAAAGGGAAAGGTCCTGAACGCGGCCGGCCGCGGGGGGCGCCTGCAGCGCGCCAAGCAGGGTTTGCGCCACCCGATCCGGCGAAAGGAAGGCGCCCCCCGCCGCGGTGCGCGCGCGGTCGAGCAGCCGGGGGTCGAAGGCCGCCAGCATGGGTGTCTCGACATAGCCGGGCGAGACGGTGCTGATGCGCAATCCGGCCGGTCCGAGTTCCACTGCTGCCGCATCCAGCAGGCTTTTCAGCGCGCCCTTCTGCGCCACATAGGCCGCCATGTGCGGCGCGGCCGGCGGCCCCAGCGCGGCCGTCAGCACCGCAAGCGCATGGCCCCCGCCCGCCTTGCGCCACCACATCCGCCAGACCGCCGAGAGCAGCGCCAGACATCCGGCCAGAGCAGCCGACTGCCGGTCCATGTCCTCGGCCTGCCGCGACAGGGGCGCGACGAGAGGTGCGGGCCAGCCGCAGAGCGCGAGCGCCGAGGGCGCCTCGGCCACGGGAATGCCGGCGAGGGAGGCCTGAAGCGTCGCCGGGTCGTGCAGCGGAAGGTGGATCGTCCGGGCGCGCCCTCCGCCGGCGGCAATCGCCTCGGCCAGCGCCGCGGCTTGCGCGGCATTGCGATCGAAGCCGATCCAGACCGGCCGCGACGCCGCCGCCGCGCGGCAGAGCGCGCCCCCGATGGCGCCGCTGCCGCCGGTGACGAGCAGCGCCGTCACGCAGCCGCCCCGGTTCGGGGAGGAGGCAACAGGGCCATCGCCTCGCCTTCGGCGATCCGCGCCTCGCCGCTGCGGATGACGAAGGTCACGAGGGTGATCCCGAGGTGCGGCGTCTCGTGCTTCACCGAAGCCTCCAGTCGGGCGGCATGACCCACGAACAGGGGCTTGCGGAACCTCAGCGTGAGCGACTGCCAGACGCAGCCGTGCCCCGGCATCATGGTGCCGAGCAGGCGCGAGATCTCGGCCACCAACAGGCCGCCATAGACGATCGGCCCGGCAAAGCCGCGGAGCCGTGCATAGTCCGGGTCGAAGTGGATGGGATTGTCATCCCCGCTCAGGCTTCGGAACGCCTCCATGCGGGATGGCGTCACGGAAAAGTCAAATGAAACGCTCAAAATATGCGCCCTCAATTCAAATGCGGCTCCGCACCGGAAGTCGCCGGGCACGGCGCCTGAACCACCTAAACTGTCGGTGCCCGAGGATCCGGCAGCCTGCGGATTCGCGTCAACAACAATCTGTCGGGCCGAAGGTTCCTGACCGAAAAATTCGCGGGATCGGCTGGAAAAAAAGGCTCGCTCCTTGTGCCGATCGGCCTATCCTCCTTGCGCGACCCGGCGCCGGTGCCCGAACCGGTGGGCCTTTCCCCTGGCCGGTCGCGAGATGTAGTCGGAGGCCATTCGTGATCAATCGCTACATTCTGTCCGTGGCCCTTGGCCTCGTGCTGACGGGGGGCGTCATCGCCGCATCCTTCACCGCCGCCGAATCGCTCTGGAGGGACAGGATGCCCCCGCCCGCGATCTCGGGAAGCATCGCCACCGACGAGAAGCTTCGCTACCTGCGCCAGCGCGGCGACGAGCCGGTGGATGTTCTGGCGGTCGGCTCCTCGATCACCTGGAAGCACCTGGACGGTGCGCCCTTCGACGCGCGCGGAGGTCATTTCGTGAACGGCGGAACGGCCTATCTGCGGATTCACGAGACCCGCACGCTGACGCGGTTCTACCTCGATCTCTATCCCGGGATCTCGCATGTGGTGATGCTGAGCGCGCTGCCGGACTTTTCCGGCTGCACGGGCGACGGCTCGATCATGGATCTCGACGATGCCAGGGCCTATGTCCGCGGTGACCGGCCGGTCGCCTATTTCTACATGCGGTATTTCGCGCCGCTGCGCTATGCGATGCAGGCCCGCCGCCGCGAGCAGCAACAGGTGCCCTTCGACGGCTTCGGCTACTGGATGGACGAACACGGCACGACGCCCTCGACCCGGCCGACCGACGCCAACGACGAACTGCGCTACGAGGAGCTGCCACTGGAGCCGGCCTGCCTCGAGGCGCTCGACCAGCTGGAAGCCGAGCTTGCCGCGCGCGGAATCGACTTCACGCTGGTGCTGACGCCCGTGGCGCCGCGCTATTCCGGTCTCTATCCGCGCACGGTCCGGGCCATGGACGATGCCGCCCGGTTCGCCCGCACCCACGGCATCCGCGTGCTGGATTACTCCCACGATAAGACTTACGGCAATTCCGACTTCTGGGATGCGTTCCACATGCAGTGGCCTGCCGCAAAACGGCTTTCCCGCGAGGTGGCCGAGACGCTACTCTGACGTCACATTTGCCGAATCGGGTGCCCGGACCCGATACGAGTCCTCCGGGTGGATATTGACCGACGAAGATTTGACAGGAGCATTTGCATGAAGGCCGTTTTGCTGGCGGGTGGTTACGGGACGCGTCTGAGCGAGGAGACGGGCGTGGTGCCCAAGCCCCTCGTGGAAATCGGGGGCCGACCCATCCTCTGGCACATCATGAAGATCTACGCCGCGCACGGCATCACCGATTTCGTCGTGTGCTGTGGCTACAAGGGGCACATGATCAAGGATTATTTCCTGACATACTTCCACCGCAACAGCGACTTCACGATCGACGTGCGCTCGAACTCGCTGGAACTGCACCGGCCGGTGGCCGAACCGTGGCGCGTGACGCTGGTCGATACCGGACTTGAGACCATGACGGGCGGCCGGATCAAGCGGATCCGCGAACACATCGGCGACGAGGCCTTCTGCCTGACCTATGGCGATGGCGTTTCGAACATCGACATCGGCAAGCTGATCGAGTTCCACCGCGAGCAGGGCACCATCGGCACCGTGACGGCCGTGCGCCTGCCGGGCCGCTTCGGCGCGCTCGACCTGTCCAACGGCACCCGCGTCAACCACATCCGCGAGAAAAGCATCCTTGACGGCCAGACCATCAACGGCGGCTTCTTCGTGATGGAGCCCACCGTCTTCGACTACATCGAGGGCGACTCGTCGGTCTGGGAGGAAGGCCCGCTGACCGGCCTTGTCAACGATGGCCAGCTGGCGGTTTACCGGCACGAGGGCTTCTGGCAGAACATGGACACGCTGCGCGACAAGACCCTGCTTCAGGGCATGTGGGACAGCGGCAAGGCGCCCTGGAAGATCTGGGACTGACAGGCCGGCGCTGCCGCGGGCCTCTCCGCCTGCGGCAGCATGCAACCGGATGCCCCGGCGCGCGACCTGCCCCTCCGGTCCCTACCAGTCGAGGCTTTCCGCCTTGCGCCTTGGCAATACCGCGAGGAAACGCAGCGGCATCGCCGGGATCAGCCCGGGGTCGAGCGCCGCCAGCTTCCACATCAGCGACAGCGTGGGGATGCGCCCCTGAAGCAGCGCGCGCAGGAAGAGGTAGCTGTAGGCCCTCCGGTAGCGCGTGACGCGCTGCGAGACCGTCTCGCGATCCGATGGCGACAGCGACAGCCGCCGGGCCAGGGTGTGGAAGAACATCAGCATGTAGCCGGTGCGGTCCACCACCTTGGTCGAGGTCCAGTCGAAGGCGTCGAAATAGACGTTCACGCCGCGGCCGCAGTGGACGTTCATCTTCCACGACACCACCGTGCGTGCGCCCGCCGCGATGAGCGACAGCCAGTAAAGCTGGTCCTCGCCCGCGTTCCGAAGGGTCACGTCGAACCGCAGGTCCTGAACGAAGCGCTGGCGGATGACGATCGTCGAGGTCTGGCTCAGGTAGGTCTCGACCGAGGCGGCCATGATCGTCTTCTGGTCGAAGGCGAGGATCGGAACATCGGCGTCAATGACGGTCACCCCGGCATGACGCTCGTCGCGCAGCCTGCGCAGGGTCGCCGTGCGCTGGAAGTAGGTGATGTCGTCATCGGTGCGCTGGTGGTCGCAGAAATGGAAGTCGTAGCCCCTTTCCAGCAGCGCCAGCGCATCGCGCAGATGGCTCGGCGCCCAGATGTCGTCGGAGTCGAGGAAGGCGACGTAATGGAACGCGCCCTTCGCCACCGCGTCCAGCCCGGCATTGCGCGCGGCCCCCGGGCCGCCGTTGGCCTGTTCGATCAGCCGGATCTCGACGCGGCTGTCGCGCCCAGCCAGTTCGACGCTGGCCGGAACGGGCGAGGCGTCATCCACGATGAAGATGGTGAGCGACATGCCGGCCGGAAGGTCTTGCCCCTCCACCGAGTCGAGGGCTCGGGACAGGATCCCGCGCTCCCTCTGGTAGAAGGGAATGATGACGGCAATGTTCATGGTGCAAAGATCCTGGCGTCAAAAGGGTCGTGCAAAGCGGTCGAGGCACCGACCGCCGCGGCCGCCAAGGATCGGCCCCACGGCGTCGGGCCGCAGGCGGCATGTTAGACGCAGGGCTTCGGGAGAGACAACGCTTTCATTGCGGCAGCGGCGCGGAGGGGCGGTGGCCGGAATGAGCCGACCGGCCGCGCGGACGCAGCCGGTCGGAGATGCGGGCGCCGGGGCCAGAGGGCCGGGCCGGCGCGCTCGGCGGTCAGTCGTTGTTCGGGGTCGCCGCGAACAGCGCCGCGACAAGGCCGCCGACCACGAGGCCGACGAACCAGTGACCGCCGGCAAAGGCGAACATGATGCCCACGCCGACGAAGATGACGGCGGCGATCATCAGGCGAAAGGCTAATTCAGAGACTTCGGGCAAGTGTGCCTCCTTACATGCAGGGCTGGGCCAGTGATCACCGTTGCCGCCGCCCACGTCCTGCGTCAAGCCGCGCGGCGGCCGCAGCGGCCATGGGCGACATCACGCCGCCCCCTCTCACGCTTTCACGAGGGTGGTTCCGCCCCGGCTGCGGTGGGAATAGCACTGGGCGCCAACCCCGGAAGAGAAGCGAGGAAGACCATGACCGATCCCATGAGCGACCGCGCCCGGGACTGGGCGCTCTGGCTGACGCGGCAGCGCTCGGTGACCGGCACCGAGGGCGAGGTGGCGCTGGCGGGGCTTCTGGCGGAGCGCGTCGCCGCAACGCCCTCGCTGGCCGCGGCCGAGATCTGGTCGGTGCCCTGCGGCGACGCCCTCGGGCGAAGCTGCTGCGCGGTGCTGCTGCGCGGCGAGGGGCCCGAGACGCTGCTGCTGACCGGGCATTACGACACGGTGACCGACGAGGATTACGGCGATCTCCAGCCGGTCGCGACGGAACCCGAGGCACTGCGCGGCGCGCTTCTGCGCCGGCTCGCCGAACCTGCGACCACCGCCGAGCGGCTGGCGAAGGCGGATCTCGAATCGGGGGATTTCCTGCCGGGCCGCGGCCTGCTCGACATGAAGGCGGGGCTTGCCGCGGCGCTGGCAACGCTCGAGGCCTGGGCTGCGCTGCCCGGCCGGCGCGGGAACCTCCTGTTCGTCGCCGTCCCGGACGAGGAGGTAACCTCGGTCGGCGCGCGGGCGCTGGCGGCGGCACTGCCACGGATCGAGGCCGAAAAGGACCTGTCCGTCATCGGCGCCGTCAACCTCGACTGCGTGTCGGACGAGGGCGACGGCAGCCACGGCCGCACCGTCGCGCTGGGCAGCGTCGGAAAGCTTCTGGTCACGGCGCTGGTCGTGGGGGTTCCGGCCCATGCGAGCCACCCCTACGAGGGGTTGAACGCCGGCGCGCTTGCGGCGGCCATCGTGACGCGGGCCGAATGGGCGACCGAGCTTGCGGATGGCCAGGAGGGTGCGGCCGGCATTCCGCCGGTGCTTCTCAGCCTGCGCGACGGCAAGGAGCGCTATGACGTGACCACTCCCGGCACGGTCTTCGCGACCTGGAACGTCCTGTCGCAGGGCCGGGGCGCGGCCGATACGATGGCCGCGTTCCGCGCCATCGTGCGGGAGGCGGTCGGGGATCTGGCGCGCACCCTGGGCGCACGGCAGGCGGCGGTGACGGGCGAGTGTCGCGCAGTGCCCGCCGTGCCGGTGGCCCTGCAGGCAGAGCTTGCGGCCAGCCTGCCTGCCGAAGCGCGAGCGCGGCTGGACGATCTTGGCCGCGAACTGGCCGGGCAAGGCCTGTCCCTGCCCGACCAGAACCGCCGTCTGGCCGAGGAGGCGTGGCGGCTGTCGGGCCGGCAGGGTCCGGCGGTGCTGCTGGGGTTCGGCTCGCTGCCCTACCTTCCCGTCCGGCTGGGCCGCGGAGAGCGCGCGCGCCGGCTGGAAGCGGCGATCGACCGGGCGCGCGCGGCCATTGCGGACAGCCATGGCACAAGGATCGGCACGCTGGCGTTCTTTCCCGGCATCTCGGACCTGTCCTTCCTTGGCGAGGGCAGCGCCTCGGACGTGCCGGAGATCGCGGCGAACACACCCGCCTGGCGCGGCATGGACTGGGAGGGCACCGTGGCGGGCCTGCCCGCGGTGAATGCGGGCCCGTGGGGGCGTGCCTTCCACACGCCGCTGGAGCGCGTTCACGCGACCTATGCCTTCGGCGTGCTGCCCGCCTTCCTTCTGCGACTTGTGCGCGAGGCGCTGGGCTGAACCGGGGCGGGCCGGAGCCGGGACCCGTGGGCGCGGTGTCCGGGGGGATTGCGCGCGGCCGCCGTGCCGCGGATGCCCTGCGGTGAACCAAACGGCGTCCGCGCGCGTTGACCCGGGTCAGTATTGTCGCCGGAGGCTTCATGCATCATCCCGTCCTGCAGTCCGAAACCGATGACGGCGCCCGCTTTCTCCGCTCGGCCCTGCGTGATTCGCCCGGGGACTGGGCGCTGTTTCTCGACATCGACGGGACGCTGGTGGACATCGCCGCGCAGCCCCATGACGTGCGGATCGAGCCGGGCCTGCCCCGGCACCTGCTGTCGCTGGCCGAGCGGCTCGGCGGCGCGCTCGCCCTCGTGACCGGACGGCGGGTGGACTGGATCGATGCCAACTTCGGCCCCCATCTCTTTCCGGCCGCCGGCCTGCACGGCGTGGAGCGCCGCCGCGCCTCGGGAGAGCTGGACCGCGCGGCGCTGACGCCCGCGCTCAATGCCCTGCGCAAGGATCTCGGCCGACGGACCGCCCGGATGCCGGGGGTGCTGCTCGAGGACAAGGTGGCGGCGGTCGCGCTGCACTACCGGCAGGCGCCCGAGCGCGAGCCCGACGTGCGGGCGATGATGGACATGGCGCTGAAGGTGATGGGCAAGGGCTGGGCGCTGCAGCACGGCAAGATGGTGGTGGAACTGCGCCCCGCCTCGGCCTCCAAGGGAACGGCGGTCGAGGCCTTTCTGGCCGAGCCGCCGTTCGCCGGCCGCAAGCCGCTTGCCGTGGGCGACGACGTGACCGACGAGGAGATGTTCCGGGTGGCGAACGACCGGGGCGGCGCCTCGGTCCGGATCTGCGAGACCGAGGCGCCCACCGTCGCGAGGCGCCGCCTGTCCTCGCCCCAGGCGTTGCGCGCCCTCGTGGCGGAGCTGGCCGCATGAGCCGCCTTGTCGTCGTCTCGAACCGCGTGCCGCTGCCCGACGAAAGCGGCAACCCTCCGCCCGGCGGCCTTGCCGTGGCCGTCCATGCCGCGCTGAGGAAGAACGGCGGGATCTGGATGGGATGGTCCGGCCGGACTTCCGGCGAGGACGAGCCGACGGAGCTGACCACCATCGACCAGGATCCGATCCGCTACGTGCTCACCGATCTCTCCAAGGCCGACATCGACGAATATTACAACGGCTTCGCCAACCGCGTGCTCTGGCCGATCTTCCACTGCCGGCTGGACCTTGCGGAATACGCCCGGCAGGAGATGGCGGGTTATTTCCGCGTCAACCGCCTGTTCGCCGACCGGCTGGTGCCGATGCTGGAGCCGGACGACCTGATCTGGGTGCACGACTATCACCTGATCCCGCTGGCGCAGGAGCTGCGCAAGCGCGGCGTGCGCAACCGGATCGGCTTCTTCCTGCATATTCCCTGGCCGCCGGCCGACATCCTGACCGCGCTGCCGGTCTATGAGATCATCATGCGCGGCCTTGCCGCCTATGACCTCGTGGGGTTCCAGACCGACTACGATCTGGACAACTTCGTCGGCTGCCTGCGCCGCGAGAACTGGGGCGACTGGTGCGGCGATGGCTGGCTCAGGGCCTTCGACAAGGATGTGGCGGCGGCCGCCTTCCCCATCGGCATCGAGACCGACGATTTCGCGCGGCTGGCAGCGCGGACCGAGCGTCTCGACCTCGTGCCGGACATGCAGCAGAGCCTGCACGGCAGTTCGCTGATCATCGGCGTCGACCGTCTCGACTATTCCAAGGGCATCGCGGCGCGGATCGACGCCTTCGAACGCTACCTGACCCGGAATCCCGACCAGGCGGGCAAGGTCACGCTTCTGCAGGTCGCACCGCATTCGCGCTCGGACGTGCCCGAGTATCTCGACATGCAGGGTCAGGTCGAGGCGCATTGCGGCCGGGTGAATGGCGCGCATGGCACCATCGAGTGGGTGCCGATCCGCTACGTGAACCAGTCGCTGACTCGCCCGGTGCTGGCGGGCCTCTACCGGCTCGCGAAGGTGGGGCTGGTGACGCCCCTGCGCGACGGGATGAACCTCGTCGCCAAGGAATATGTCGCCTCGCAGGATCCCGCGGACCCGGGCGTTCTGGTGCTGTCGCGCTTCGCCGGCGCCGCGCGCGAACTGGACGGGGCCATCCTGATCAACCCCTATGACACCGAGCAGACGGCGAATGCCATCGGTCGCGCGCTGACCATGCCGCTCGACGAGCGCCTGACCCGCTGGCGCCGGATGATGACCCATCTGCAGGAGCACGACGTCCTCTACTGGTGCCGCAGCTTCCTCGATGCGCTGAACGCGGCCCCGGTGGACAGCCGGGCGGCGGCGGCACGCACCGCCTGAGGGCTGCCTCAGGGCGAGGAGAGCGCCCGCGCCTCCTCCTGCCCGGCCATGATGTCGGGCAGCAACTCTCCCGCGGCGTCGCGCAGTGCGCCGGCCTGTCCGGCGGTGGCAAAGCCCTGGTAGAGCGTCACTTCCTCCTCGATGGCGCGGCGCTGGCCGGCGAGGTAGAGCGCATCGAACATGCCCGCCTCGGCGCTGCGAAGCGTCTCGGCCTCGGCCGCATGCCGGGGCGACATGCGCTCGCCCACCGCAAGCGAATCGGATTTCGCGGCGGCCATCAGCCGCTCGGCGGCGTGGCGGCGCTCGGCTAGGACCTTCTCGGCGAAGGCACGCACGGTGTCGTCCTGCGTGCGCTCCAGCGCGGTCTCGCTTGCGGCCACGCCGTAGAGCGCGGATGAGACGGCCATGTCGGCGAAGACCTGCGCGTCGTCGATCACCACCAGCGGCGGGGGCGCGGTCGGCGCGGTCTGCGACAGCACCACAGGCGTCGCAAGGAGGCTGGCCGCAAGGGCGAACTGAAGAACTTTCATCGTCAGGCTCCGGACTGTCTTCGGTGTCAACCGCCGCCGTCCGGGACGGGTTCCGGCCGCCAGCCCGGCGGGTGCCCGCCGGCCCCTGGAACAAAGCCTGCGCGCCGATGTTGCGCCCCCGTCCCGCGGCCCTCGCGCCGAAGCCAGCCGCCAGCCACGGCGCGCGACGCAGGACGGACGAACCGAGCCCCCGCCCGTCGCACCGCCGAGACATCCGCAAAGGCCCAGGAGATCACGAATGCCAGCGAAGTCGAAAGCGCAGCAGAAGGCTGCCGGTGCCGCCCTGTCGGCCAAGCGCGGCGATACGAAGAAGAGCGAGTTGAAGGGTGCCTCGAAGAGCATGGAGCAATCCATGTCCGAAAGGCAGCTCGAGGAACTGGCCTCGACCCCGAGGAAGGGGAAGCCGGACCACAAGTCCGCCGGTTGATCCGCCCGGTCGAGTGCCCGCGCCGCGCCGTCGCTCCCCGGCGCGGCGCCTTTGTCCTGTTCCGTTCCCAGGGGGTGTGGGTGGGTGCTCCGTTCAGGACGCAAGGCACGCCTTACGAGTGGCGTGGCCTCGCCCTGAATGGCCCTTGCCGGTTCGCTTGCGAGAACGTCGATCCTCGGCACGGGGCGCCGCGGGCGTTCTGACCTGCCGGGTCCAGATCCCGGTCCGGAGCGTGTCCGGCGTCCTGGCAAGGCAGGACGGGGCGAAGCGCCGCCTATTGCTCCAGATACCCCAGCATCCTGCGTTCGTCGCTGCGCAACTCCGGATCGTCGGCGCAGGGGGCATCGGCCAGCAGCGCCATCCGGTCGTCGGGCCTGAGGTCCGCGAGGCCCAGGATGCGCGGGTGGATGTACGAGGTTCGGCTGATCGTCGGCGTGTTGTGCAGCCGCTCCGCCGCGGCCTCGGCCATCATCTTCACGGTCAGCTTGCCCTCGACCGCCCGCGCCACGCCGAAGGCCGCGAGCGACCCGCCCCAGGTCCGGAAGGTCTTGGCGCTGGCGCCGGGCAGGCCGGTCGCGTCGGCAAGGTAGTCGTTGACATGCTGCGAGGCCACGCGGCGCACCTGCCCCTCGTCGTCGATCCAGGTGAAGAGGTTGCGGCCCGGCAGATCCTCGATCTCCTGCAGGATGCGGTGCAGCCGGCGGTCCTTCAGCACCTGCCGCACCCGCTTGCCGCCCTTGGCGCGGAAGTCGAGCCGCACCTCGCCGTCGCGCAGCTTCACGTGCCTGGCAAGCAGCGTCGTGGCCCCGTAGGAGCCGTTCTCCTCGGCATAGGTCGAGGTGCCGACGCGCAGGTAGGTCCGATCGATCAGCATGGTGAGGGCGGCGAGCGAGAAGGCAAGCTCGCCCGCCTCGGCGCGCAGGTCGCGCGCCACCCGGCGGCGCAGCCGCGGCAGCGCGCGACCGAAGGCCGGCAGCAGCGCATATTTCGCCTGCGCCCGCCAGGTGCCCCAGTCCGGGTGATAGCGATACTGCTTGCGCCCGCGCGCGTCGAAGCCGGTGGCCTGAAGATGGCCGTTGTCGAGCGGGCAGATCCACACCCGCTGGTAGGCTGGCGGGATGCCCAGCTTCTGCACCCGCTGCCGTTCCTCGCGGCTCAGAAGCCGGCCGTCGGGTCCGCGGTAGACGAAGCCCTTGCCGCAGCGGCGGCGGCTTATTCCCGGCTCGCTGTCCGAGATGTAGACGAGGCCGCGCGGCACCAGCGCCTCGCCGCCGTCCGGCAATTCGATGAGAACCTGATCGTCCTTCACCCTGCGATCTCCCGGCTTCGGCGCTTCGCGGACCCTGCGTCCGGCGTCGCGCTCAACCGGCGGAACGCGGGCGGGTTCCCGGCGTTGCAGGCGGACCGGCCTTGCGCGCCGCACCCTCGCGACCTATCCCCGACAGGACGGCCTGAAAGAAGGTTTCCGCGTGCCCGAGCGCCCCTCTGCCCTTGCCCCGTTCCGGCTGCCGACCTACCGCAGCCTGTGGCTTGCCAGCATCGTGTCGAACTTCGGCGGGCTGGTGCAGGCGGTGGGTGCCGGCTGGATGATGACCGAACTCACGCATTCGCCGGGCATGGTGGCGCTGGTGCAGGCCTCGACCACGCTGCCGATCATGCTGTTCTCGCTGCCCTCCGGCGCGCTGGCCGACAGCCTGAACCGGCGGCGGATCATGCTGACGGCGCAGGTTTTCATGCTCGCCGCCTCGGCGGGGCTGGCACTGGCGGCTTTCGCCGGGCTGCTGACGCCGTGGTTGCTGCTCACCTTCACCTTCCTGATCGGCGTGGGCGTCGCCCTGCACAACCCGTCGTGGCAGGCTTCGGTGGGAGACATCGTGCCGAGGGCCGACCTGCCCTCGGCGGTGGCGCTGAACAGCATGGGCTTCAACCTGATGCGCAGCGTGGGCCCCGCACTGGGCGGGCTGATCGTGGCGGCAGGCGGTGCTGCGGCGGCCTTCGCGATCAATGCCGCGAGTTACATCCCGCTGTGCCTCGCCCTGTTCCTGTGGCGGCCCGACTACGCGCCGCGGCGCCTCCCGCGCGAGGCGCTGGGCTCGGCCGTGGCGGCGGGGCTGCGCTATGTCTCGATGTCGCCGGTGCTGCTGAAGGTGCTGTTCCGCGGCTTCCTGTTCGGGCTTGCCGCGGTCAGCCTGCTGGCGCTGCTGCCCATCGTGGCCCGCGACCTGGTGGGCGGCGGCGCCTTCACCTATGGCGTCCTGCTGGGCTGCTTCGGCTTTGGCGCCATCGGCGGCGCGCTGCTCGGCGCCCGCCTGCGCGAGCGGTTCCGGAACGAGACCATCGTGCGCGGCGGCTTCCTGGGCTTCGCGGCGGCCCTCGTGGCGCTATCCCTGTCGCGGGACCTCTGGCTGTCGGGGCTGGTGCTGCTGCCGGCCGGCGCCTCCTGGGTGCTGTCGCTGTCGCTGTTCAACGTAAGCGTGCAGCTTGCGACGCCGCGCTGGGTGGTGGGGCGGGCGCTCGCGCTCTATCAGACGGCGACCTTCGGCGGCATGGCCGCGGGCAGCCTTCTCTGGGGTCAGGCGGCCGAGGCGGGCGGGGTCGCGCAGGCGCTGGCATGGGCGGCGGGGGTGCTTCTGGTCGGCGCACTGGTCGGGCTGCGGATCCCGCTGCCGGCCTTCGGGATGCAGGATCTCGACCCCCTGAACCGCTTCGTCGAGCCCGACCTGCCGGTCGACCTGCGCCTGCGCTCGGGTCCCATCGTGGTGACGGTGGAATACGATATCGCCCCCGCGAACATCGAGCCGTTCCTCGCCGCGATGGCCGACCGGCGGCGCATCCGCATCCGGGACGGGGCGCGGCAATGGGTGCTGCTGAGGGATCTGGAGCGGCCGGGGATCTGGGCCGAGAGCTATCACGTCGCGACCTGGGCGGACTACCTGCGCCACCACGAGCGCCGCACCAAGGCCGATGCCGAGGTGACCGACCGGCTGCTGGCGCTGCACGAGGGGCCGGGAAAGCCCCGCGTGCGCCGGATGATCGAGCGGCAGACCGTGCCCCTGCACGACGATCTGCCGCTGAAACCGGAAGAACTGGCCTGACCTTCGACCGTGGCGCCGCGGCTCAGGCGTTCCGGCGCTTCAGCCTCTCCGCATGAAAGCGTGAAGGCTGTTGCGCGCGCGCCCACCCTGGAGGCGGGCGCCCGGACACGTCAGCCCATGCGCTCGGAGGCGTGCGCGCCGGGCGAGGCCGGGAAGACGACGGTCTTGTTGCCGTTCAGGAACACACGGTGGTGGATGTGGGCGTGGATCGCCCGCGCCAGCACCGAGGCTTCGACGTCGCGGCCGAGGCTCACGTAATCCTCGGGGCTCTGCGCATGGGTGATCCGCACGGTGTCCTGTTCGATGATCGGGCCTTCGTCGAGGTCGGCGGTGACGTAATGCGCCGTGGCGCCGATGAGCTTCACGCCGCGCTGGTAGGCCTGCTTGTAGGGGTTCGCGCCCTTGAACGAGGGCAGGAACGAGTGGTGGATGTTGATGATCTTCCCCGACATCCTGGCGCAGAAGGCATCCGACAGCACCTGCATGTAGCGGGCGAGCACCACGAGTTCCGCCCCCGTCTCCTCGACCAGCGCCATCAGGCGCGCCTCGGCATCGGGCTTGTTCTCCTTCGTCACCTTGATCAGGTGGAAGGGAATGTCATGGTTCACGACCTGCTTCTGGTAGGTCAGGTGGTTCGAGACCACGCCCACGATGTCGATTGGAAGGCCCCCGATCCGCCAGCGGTAAAGCAGGTCGTTCAGGCAGTGGCCGAAGTTCGACACCATCAGCAGGACCTTGATCTTCTTCGCGGTGTCGAAGATCTGCCACTCCATCCGGAACTCGTCGGCGACCGCCGAGAAAGCCGTCTCGAGCAGGTCGAGCGTTGCGCCGGTCTCGGAGCGGAAGCCCACGCGCATGAAGAACTTGCCGGTCTCCATGTCGTCGAACTGCGCGGAATCGGTGATGTTGCAGCCGTTGTCCGCAAGGAAGTTCGCGATGGCTGCGACGATCCCCCGACGTGTCGGGCAGGTAACGGTGAGGACGAACTGCGGCATGGGCTCCCTCGGATTTTGCTCTTTGGCACTGGGCTATAGCGCCCGCGACGCGAGGGCACATCACAAAGCGACAGGCGGATGCGCGAATCTGACATCGCGTCGCAGGGGACGGGGGAGCGGGACGAAAGCGGCAAATGAAAGAGGCCCGCGCGTGGCACGGGCCCCTTCCGCCGTTCCGATCCTGGCTCAGCCGAAGACGCGGGTCAGTGCGCGGTCGATGGCATCGGTGATCCGGTCGATGTCGTCGGCCGTCGCGATCAGCGCGGGCGAGAGGCAGAGCGTGTTGTTGAAGCCCGGCAGGCTGCGGTTCGTCATGCCGATGATGACGCCCTGCGCCATCACGTCGGCCACCACCGCCGCCACGCGCTTCTCGTCCATCGGCTCTTTCGTGGCGCGGTCGGCGACCAGTTCCGCCCCGCAGAACAGGCCCTTGCCGCGCACGTCGCCGATGACGGCGTGCTTCTCCTGCAGCGCCTTCAGGTTTTCGATCACCCGCGCGCCCATCGTCAGGGTGTTGTCCAGCAGCCCCTCGTCCTCGATGATCCGCATGTTTTCCAGCGCCGCCACCGGCCCGGCAGTGCAGCCGCCGAAGGTCGAGATGTCGCGGAAGTAGCTCAGCGGATCGTCGGGATTGTCCTTGAACATGTCGAACACGGCTTCGGTCGTCACCGTGCACGAGATCGCGGCATAGCCCGAGGCCACACCCTTCGCCATCGTAACGAAATCGGGCTTCACGCCGTAGTTCTGGTAGCCGAACCACGTCCCGGTCCGGCCGAGACCGCAGACCACCTCGTCGATGTGGATCAGGATCTCGTATTTGCGGCAGATCTCCTGCACCCGCTCCCAATAGCCCGCGGGGGGCACGATCACGCCGCCGCCCGCCGTGACGGGTTCAAGGCAGATCGCGCCGATCGTGTCGGGTCCCTCGCGCAGGATCACCTCTTCGATGGCATCCGCCGCGCGCTCGCCATAGTTTTCGACATCCCACTGCTTGCGATATTCGAGGCAGTGCGGGACCATCACGAAGCCCGGGGTCAGCGGTCCATACTGCTCGGCCCGCTGCGGCTGGCCCGAAGTCGAGAGCGCGGTGATCGTGGTGCCGTGGTAGTCGCGCTCGCGGAACAGGATCTTGCCCTTGCGGCCCTTGTGGTGACGGTGCGAGATTTGGCGCACCATCTTGAACACCTTCTCGTTCGCCTCGGAGCCAGAGTTCGAGTAGTAGACCCGGCTCAGGCCCGGCATCTTCTCGATCAGCCGCTTGGAGAACTTCGAAGCCGGGATCGAGCCTGCGGAATGGGCGAAATAGTTCATCTTGATCAGCTGGTCACGGACGGCATTCGCGATCGACTCGCGGCCGTAGCCCACGTTGACCGTCCAGACCCCGCCCGACACCGCGTCCAGATGCTCCTTGCCGGTGGCATCCCAGACCCGCATCCCCTTGCCCTCGACGATGATCCTCGGATCGACCGTCTCGTATTGCTTGTGCTGGCTCAGATGGTGCCACATGTGCGCGCGGTCGGCTTCGATGACCTCGCTGAGGTCGTTCGTCTGTGCCAGGCCTTCCATTGCCGTTGCTCCCTGTCGGATTTCGTTCATTGACCGTTCGGTCCAGTTTGAGACCCGATCCGTCGGAAAGGCAACAGGTCGCGGGGGCAATTCGCGCTTCGTGAACGGCTCAGTGTTGCGGACGCTCGGCCCAGCCCGCGAAGATCCGCTCCAGCACGACGACGGCGTAGTAGAGGACGATCCCCAGGAAGGCGAGCGCGATCAGGACGGCGAACATCAGCGGGTAGTCGCCGTTCGTCTCGCCCGACTTGAAGAGTGCGCCAAGGCCGCGGCCGTGGGGGCTGACGATCTCGACCAGATTGGTCCCGATGAAGGCCAGCGTGACCGAGACCTTCAGCGCACCGAAGAACTCCGGCAGGGTCTTCGGCAGGGCAATCTTGCGGAAGATGGTAAGCTTCGATGCGCCGAGCGAGCGCAGGATGTCGCGATACTCTGGCTCCAGCGTCGAAAGTCCGATGCCGACCGAGACGGCGATGGGGAAGAACGAGATCAGGAAGGCCATCAGCACGGTGTTGAAGTCGTGCTGGCCGATGAAGATCAGCGCGATCACCGGCACGAGCGTCGCCTTCGGGATCGCGTTGAACCCCACCAGCAGCGGATAGAGCGCGTCGCGCGCGATGCGCGAGAAGCCCATGATCATCCCGAGGAAGGTGCCGAACACCACCGCCAGCGCCAGCCCCGCGACCGTGCGCCAGAGCGTCTGCCAGCCCATCGACAGGAAAAGCTCCCAGTAGCGCGCATAGGCCGGCGGCAGGTCCGAGGGCGAGGCCATCTTGTAGTTCGGCCAGCCGTTCGCCCAGACCACGAACTCCCACAGGCCTAGGAAGATCAGGATGGCGGCCACCGGCACGCCGATCTTGCCGAGCAGGTCCATCAGTGCCCTCCGTCCCGGCCTTGGGCGATCCGGATCTGGTCGCGCAGCAGGTGCAGCATCTCGGTCGCCTCGGGCGTATACAGCACGTCGATCCGGCGATCCGCCGGAAGGCCCACGTTCAGGATGAACTGGGTATGTGCCGGGCGGCCCGACAGCACGATCACCTGATCGCCGAGGAACACGCTCTCGCGCAGGTCATGGGTGATCAGCACGCAGGTGAAGGGCTCGGCCGCCCGCAGGTCGCGCATGGTCTGCCACAGATCCTCGCGCGTGAAGTTGTCGAGCGCCCCGAAGGGCTCGTCCATGATCAGCACGTCGGGCTTGTGCACGATGGCACGGCAGAGCGAGGCGCGCTGGCGCATGCCCCCAGAAAGCTGGCTGGGCCGCTTCCCCTCGAACCCCTTGAGGCCCACCATCTCGAGCAGCGCCATCGCGCGGTCGGTCCGGTCCTTCCGCGGCATCTTCGGCGCGACGATCTCGAGCGGCAGGATGACGTTTTCCAGGATTGTGCGCCATTCCAGCAGCACCGGGTTCTGGAACGCCATCCCCACCGTCTTGCGAGGGCTTGTCACCCGCTCGCCATGCAGCCAGACCTCGCCGCGGTCGGGCTTCATCAGCCCCGCCACCAGCCGCGTCAGCGTGGACTTGCCGCAGCCGGACGGGCCAACGACGGCGCAGAACTCGCCTTCGGGCACGGCGATGTGAAGGTCGTCCAGAACCGGCAGCGGGCCGACAGGCGTGCGGTAGGCGTGGGTGACGCCCCTGATCTCGATGAGGTTGGCCATGGGCTTTCCGGAACAGGCGGCGCCCGAAGGCGCCTGATGGTCACTCGAACGTCAGGCTGCCATCGGTGGGAAGCCAGGTGGGATCGAAGTAGAGCTTCGCATCCGGCTCATTCTGGAACTCGTAGACCGAGCGGGTCTGCTCGATGGCCTTGGCCATGCGTGCCGGATCCACGTTGCCCATGCCGTTAGCCTTCACCCAGTCGGTCAGCACGTTGTCCTCGATCGCCATCTGCAGCCGCCGCTGCTCCAGCGCCGGATCGGCGGCCGGGTTGCGCTCGATCAGCGCGGCGATGGCCGCCTCGGGGTCAGCCACGCTGTCCTTCCAGCCCTTCGCAACCGCCCGCAGGAAGCCGGTCATCGCCTCGGGATTGGCCTTGGCGAAGTCGGTGTTAACGATGATCGCATTGCCGTAAAGAGCCACGCCGTGGTCGGCCATCAGCAGGGTCGCGATGTCGTCCTCGGCCACGCCCAGCCGGATCAGGTTCAGCGTGGACGAGAACGAGAAGCCCGTGACGGCATCGACCTGACCTTCGGCCAGCATCGGCTCGCGCGTGGGGAAGCCGACGGGTTCCACCGTGATCTTGCCCATGTCGAGGCCGTTCTCGGCCGCGAAGATGGGGAACTGCGCCCAGGCGCCATCCGGCGGCGGCGCGCCAAGCTTCCGACCCTCCAGATCCTTCGGCGCGGCCACGCCTTGCGACTTGCGCCCCACCACCGCGAAGGGCGGCTTGTCGTAGATCATCATCACCGCCGTCACCGGCGCGCCAGGGTTCTGGTCGAGGAACTTCATCAGGCTGTTGATGTCGGCGAAGCCCACCGGGAAGGCGCCGGTCGCGACCTTCGGAATCGCGTCCAGCGAACCCGCGCCCTCCGAGACCTCCACCGACAGGTCCTCGGCCGCGAAGTGGCCCTTGTCGATGGCGACGAAATAGGGGGCTGCGGGCCCTTCGAACTTCCAGTCGAGGGCGAAGGGCATGGCGGTTTCGGCCCGGGCCGTCGCTGCGAAGGTTATGGCCGCGGCGAAGGCGGCAACGGAGGCGCGGAACATCGGTCTCTCCTCATGGGCGAAGTGGGTGAGAGACTGCCCGCCCTGATGGGACACGCAAGACAGGCAGACGGGCCTGGCACAGCCTGCGGGCGAGTGTGCCCAACATGGCCGCAGATGTCGATCGGCTGCCTGCCAAATGGGCGGAAGCGCGCATCATCCCACCCGGCGGAGAAGCGCCTGCGCCGCAGCGGGGTTGGCCGGCTTGTGCCCCGAGATGACGAACAGGAACACGTCCCTCGGGCCGGTTGCCTGCGGTGTGCCGGCGGCCACGCAATCGAGATCCGCCGGCGCGTCGCCCCCGGCCAATGCTCGCGCCCGTTCCGCCCAGCGGTCGAGATCGGCGGCCGGATAGCCTTCGGGTTCCTCGGGGCGGGTTCCCATGATGCGCACATAGGCGAAATCGGCGGTGGCATCGGCGATCTGCGGATGCTCGCTGTCGCCGGCCGTGACGACGGCGATGCCGCGCTCGCGCGTCATGGCGATCAGGGCGGGATCGCGGAAGCTTTCGTGGCGCAGTTCGACGGCGTGGCGCAGGCGACGACCGCCATGTTCGGGCGGCAGCAGCGCGAGGAAGGCTGCGAAATCGTCGGGCTCGAACCGTTTCGTCGGCAGGAACTGCCAGTTGATCGGGCCAAGCTTGTCCTTCAACTCGAGAATGCCACTGTCCAGGAACCGCGTAATGGACGGACCGGCCTCGGACAGCCGCTTGCGGTTGGTGGCGAAGCGTGGCGCCTTCAGGGTGAAGACGAATCCCTCGGGCACCTCGTCATGCCAGCGCCGGAAGCTCTCGGGCTTCTGCGACCCGTAGTAGGTGCCGTTGATCTCGAGGGTTGTGAAGATCCGGCCGGCATGTTCCAGTTCGCGCTTCTGCGGCAGGCCCTCGGGATAGAAGGTCCCGCGCCAGGGCTCGAACACCCAGCCGCCGACGCCCACACGGATCATCTGGTCCCCCACGAAAAGTCGGCAGGCGGATGCCCCGCCTGCAGTGCAGGCCCCGAACGCCCAGCATGGGGCCGGGGTTCCGCAACGTCTGATCGTCTCAAGGGAAAATGGTGAGCGGGGTGGGTATCGAACCCACGACCAGCTGATTAAAAGTCAGCTGCTCTACCACTGAGCTACCCGCCCTCACCATCGTCCGGAGCGAGCGATCTTCACCGTCGCTCCCGACAGGGCCGCTCTCTACGCACTGGGCGGCGGGGGGTCAAGGGCCAATCTCGCAGAAATCTTCCGCGCTCTGGCAAAAAGAGTCAGAGGGGCGTATAGGCTGCGGCATGATGGACATGGGCGCTTCCTCGGGCCTCGGCTTCATGAAGATGCATGGAGCGGGCAATGACTTCGTGGTGATCGACTCGCGCGGACGCGGCGGGGCGGTGACGACTGCCGCGCTGGCGAAGGCACTGGGCGACCGGAACCGGGGCGTGGGGTTCGACCAGCTGGCCGAGATCCGCGACAGCGACGAGGCCGACTTCGCGCTCGACTTCTGGAACTCGGACGGCTCGCGGGCTGGTGCCTGCGGCAATGCCACGCGCTGCGTGTGCGATCACGTCATGCGCGGGCTGGGGCGCGAGTCGGTGTCGCTGGTGACGGCGCGCGGGCGGCTGATGGCGCTCAGGCGTCCGGACGGGCGCGTTTCGGTGAACATGGGACAGCCGCAGCTGCTGTGGTCCGAGATCCCTCTGGCCGAAGCGGTGGATCGCGCCCATCTGCCGGTGGACGGCGATCCGGCCGCCGTCGGGATGGGCAATCCGCATTGCATCTTCTTCGTGGAGGATGCGGCTGCCGTCGACCTGTCCGCGCGGGGCCGGGTGATGGAGCATCACCTCCTGTTTCCCCAGCGCACCAACGTCGAGTTCGCCAGCCTCTCCGGCCCCGACCGCCTGCGCCTGCGCGTATGGGAGCGCGGGGCGGGCATCACGCTCGCCTGCGGCTCGGGCGCCTGCGCGACGGCGGTCGCGGCGGCCGAGCGCGGCCTCACCGCGCGGCGCGTGACGCTCGACATGGATGGCGGCACCCTTGAGGTCGACTGGCGCGAGGATGGCGTCTGGCTCTCCGGTCCCGTGGTGCATGTTTTCGACGGTCGCCTTTCGGCCGACTGGCTGGCGGCGGTGGCATGAGCGCGCCGGTCTTCTCCACCCTCGGCTGCCGGCTGAACGCCTACGAATCCGAGGCGATGAAG
The DNA here is from genome assembly GCF_002407205.1 of Rhodobacter sp. CZR27. NCBI lineage: Bacteria > Pseudomonadati > Pseudomonadota > Alphaproteobacteria > Rhodobacterales > Rhodobacter > Rhodobacter sp. CZR27. The sequence goes on from NZ_CP023548.1 coordinate 169,183, forward strand.
GAACTGGCCGAGGCGGCGGGTCTGGACAATACCGTGGTGGTCAACACCTGCGCCGTCACGGCGGAAGCGGTGCGCAAGGCCAAGCAGGAGATCCGCCGCCTGCGCCGCGACAACCCGGGCGCCACGATCATCGTCACCGGCTGTGCGGCGCAGACGGAACCCGCGACCTTCTCGGCAATGCCCGAGGTGGACCGCGTGATCGGCAACACCGAGAAGATGCAGGCCTCCACCTGGGCCGCGATGGCGCCCGACCTGATCGGGCAGACCGAACGGGTGCAGGTCGATGACATCCTGTCGGTGCGCGAGACCGCGGGCCACCTGATCGACGGCTTCGGCCGCCATCGCGCCTATGTCCAGGTCCAGAACGGCTGCGACCATCGCTGCACCTTCTGCATCATTCCCTACGGTCGCGGCAATTCGCGCTCGGTTCCCGCCGGGGTGGTGGTCGAGCAGATCCGGCGGCTGGTGGACAAGGGCTTTGCCGAGGTCGTGCTGACCGGGGTGGACCTGACCTCCTGGGGGGCGGACCTGCCGGCTGGCCCGCGCCTCGGCGATCTGGTCATGCGGATCCTGCGGCTGGTGCCGGACCTGCCGCGCCTTCGGATCTCGTCCATCGATTCGATCGAGGTGGATGAGGCGCTCATGCAGGCCATCGCGACCGAGCCGCGGCTGATGCCGCACCTGCACCTGAGCCTCCAGCACGGCGACGACCTGATCCTGAAGCGGATGAAGCGGCGGCACTTGCGCGACGACGCCATCCGCTTCTGCGAGGAGGCGCGGCGGCTGCGGCCCGATCTGGTGCTCGGCGCCGACATCATCGCGGGCTTCCCTACCGAATCCGAAGCGGCGTTCGAGAACTCGCGGCGGCTGGTCGGGGACTGCGGGCTGACCTTCCTGCACGTCTTCCCCTTCTCGCCCCGGAAGGGCACCCCGGCTGCCCGGATGCCGCAGCTCGCCGGCCCCGTGATCCGCGAGCGGGCGGCGCGGCTGCGCGCGGCGGGCGACGCCCGGCTGCTCCGTCACCTCGAGGCGCAGCGCGGGCTGACCCACCGCGTCCTCATGGAAGGCCCGCGCCTCGGGCGGACCGAGCAGTTCACCGAGGTCGCCTTCGCTGCCGACATGCCCGAGGGGAGGATCGTCTCCGCCACCATCACCGGGCACGACCAAGGCCGCCTGACCGCCGAGGTTGCCGCGGCCGGCCTTGCGGCGTAAAAGCCTGCCATTCCAGTGAAAGGCCCTGTCATGACCGCACCGAAACCCGTCGTCCTCTGCATCCTCGACGGCTGGGGCCTCCGCGCGGAGCGCGAGGCGAATGCCGTGGCGCTGGCGGATACGCCCACCTTCGACCGGCTGATGGCGACCTGCCCGAACGCGACGCTGATCACGCACGGGCCGGACGCCGGCCTGCCGCGTGGGCAGATGGGCAACTCCGAGGTTGGTCACACCAACATCGGTGCGGGTCGCGTCGTGGCGATGGATCTCGGCGCCATCGACCTCGCCGTCGAGGAGGGCACGTTTGCCACGAACCCGGCGCTGCGCGACTTCGCGGCGAAGGTGAAGGCGGCGGGCGGCACGGCGCATCTGATGGGTGTGGTCTCGGACGGCGGGGTGCATGGCCACATCGTGCACCTGCTCGCGGCCGCCCGGGCACTGGCGGACGACGGGCTGCCGGTGGTGATCCACGCGATCACCGACGGGCGGGACGTGCCGCCGGCTTCGGCCGGTGTCTACGTTGAACAGCTTTTGCGTGACCTGCCGCAGGGCGCCCGCGTTGGCACGGTGATCGGGCGCTACTGGGCGATGGACCGCGACAAGCGCTGGGACCGCGTACAGCGCGCCTCCGACGCGATGCTCCACGGCAAGGGCGAGCGCGCCGCGGATGCGGCCGCGGCGGTGGCCGAGGCGCTCGCCCGCGGCGAGACCGACGAGTTCATCGCGCCGACCGTGGTGGGCGGCTATGCCGGGATGGCGGATGGCGACGGCTTCTTCTGCCTGAACTTCCGCGCCGACCGCGCGCGAGAGATCCTGTCGGCGCTGGCCCAGCCCGGCTTCGCCGCCTACGAGACCGGCAAGCGTCCTGAATGGTCCGCCTTCCTCGGCATGGTGGATTACTCCAAGGAACACGATACCTTCATGACCGCCGCTTACCCGAAGCAGGTCATCCGCAACACACTGGGGGAATGGGTGGCGCGGCACGGCCTTCGGCAGTTCCGCATCGCCGAGACCGAGAAATACCCGCACGTCACCTTCTTCCTGAACGGCGGCAAGGAGGTGCCCGAGACCGGCGAGGTCCGCTACATGGCGAACTCGCCCAAGGTCGCGACCTATGACCTGCAGCCCGAGATGTCGGCGCCCGACGTGAGCGATCACCTCGTCGAGGCGATCGGGCAGGGCTATGACCTGATCGTCGTGAACTACGCCAACCCCGACATGGTGGGCCATACCGGCGACCTGAAGGCCGCCATGGCCGCCTGCGAGGCGGTGGACCGGGGCCTCGGCCGGGCCGTCGAGGCCGTGACGAAGGCGGGCGGCGCGATGATCGTGACCGCCGACCACGGCAACTGCGAGATGATGGTGGACCCCGTGACCGGCGGTCCCCACACCGCCCACACGACGAACCCGGTGCCCGTGATCCTCGTGAACGGGCCGGCGGGCGCGCGGCTGCACGACGGGCGGCTCGCCGACCTCGCGCCGACGCTCCTGCAACTGATGCAGCTTCCGCAGCCCGAGGAGATGACCGGGCGGAGCCTGATCGACGCATGATCCGCGCCTGCGCCCTCGCGCTCGCGCTTCTCGCCACGCCGGCTTCGGCCGTCACCGTGGCGCAGGAGGCGGCGCAGGCGGCCCGTGACCTGCAGGCCGCGGTGACGGCGCTGCAGGAGGCGCAGGGCGCGCGCGATCAGGTCTCGGCGCTGACGACGACGATCAGCGCCTACGAGAAGGGTCTGGCCGCCCTGCGCGAGAACCTGCGGCAGGCGGCGATCCGCGAATCCGTCCTCGCCATGCTGCTCGAGGCCAAGCGCGACGAGGTGGCCCAGCTTCTGGGCGTCCTGGCCCGGATGGATGCGCGGCCGGGACCGCTGCTGCTGATGCACCCGGCGGGGCCGCTCGGGACCGCGCGTTCGGGAATGATCCTCTCGGAGGTGACGCCCGCTCTGCTCTCGCAGGCCGAGTCGCTGCGCCAGCAGCTGCAGGAGATGCGCGACCTGCGCGAGTTGCAGACCGCCGCCGGCAAGACCCTGTCCGAGGGGCTGGCCGTGGCGCAGGAGGCGCGCACCGCGCTCAGCCATGCGATCTCGAACCGGGTGGAGCCTCCGAAGCGGTTCACCGACGACCCTGAGGTGCTCAGGGGCCTGCTGGAAAGCGCCGACACTCTCGACGCCTTTGCCGGAGGGCTGGCGACCGGCGATCCCGATGCCGCCGCTCGCGATTTCGAGGGTGCGCAGGGCCGCCTGCCCCTGCCGGTGCTGGGCACGATCCTCAGGCGCGCGAACGAGGCCGATGCGGCAGGCGTCCGCCGGCCCGGCATGCTGGTCGCGACGCGGCCGCAGGCGCTGGTGACCGCGCCCTGGCCCGCGACGATCCGCTATCGCGGGCCGCTGCTCGACTACGGAAATGTGATGATCCTGGAGCCCGGCGCCGGTTATCTGCTGGTGTTGGCAGGTCTGGGGACCGTCTATGGTGACACCGGCGAGGTGGTCGCGGCCGGTGCGCCGCTGGGCCTGATGGGCGGCGGCGGGACGGGAGCGGCGGATTTTCCCTCGTCGGGCGGCCAGGGTGCTGGCGTGCGCGACACGGAGACGCTTTATTTGGAACTGAGACAAGGGGCCGAGCCGGTCGATCCGGCGCAGTGGTTCGCGGTGGATGGGGAATAGGACCGGCATGAGGAAGTACATGATGGCCGCGCTGGGCGGCACCGTCGCCGGCGCGCTGCTGGCCACCCAGGTGGCCGGCCCGCTCGTCGCGCAGGAGCAGCAGCGGTCGAGTTCCGTCTACGAGCAGCTCGACCTGTTCGGCGACATCTTCGAGCGGATCCGCGGCCAGTATGTCGAGGAGGTCGAGACCGACAAGCTGATCGAGGCCGCGATCAACGGCATGCTGACCTCGCTCGATCCCCATTCCAGCTACCTGCCGCCGGACGATTTCGACGACATGCAGGTGCAGACACGCGGCGAATTCGGCGGTCTCGGCATCGAGGTCACGCAGGAAGAGGGCTTCGTCAAGGTCGTCTCGCCGATGGACGGCACGCCCGCGGACGCTGCGGGCATCCAGGCGGGTGACTTCATCACCCATGTGAACGGCGAGTCGGTCCTCGGCCTCACGCTCGACCAGGCGGTGGACATGATGCGCGGCCCGGTGGGTTCCGAGATCATCATCACCGTGGTGCGCGAGGGCACGGCCGAGCCGTTCGACGTCTCGATCATCCGCGACACGATCAAGCTCGTGGCCGCCCGCAGCCGCGTGGTCGGCAACACCGTGGTCGTGCGCCTGACCACCTTCAATGACCAGACCTTCGCCGGGCTGAAGGAAGGGCTGGAAAGCGGCGCGAAGGAACTGGGCGGGCTCGACAAGATCAACGGCGTGGTGCTCGACCTGCGCAACAACCCGGGCGGCCTGCTGACGCAGGCGATCCAGGTCTCGGACGCCTTCCTCGACAAGGGCGAGATCGTCTCGACCCGCGGCCGCGAGGCCAGCGACGGCGAGCGCTTCAACGCGACCACCGGCGACCTGATCGGGGGCAAGCCGATGGTCGTGCTGATCAACGGCGGCTCGGCCTCGGCCTCCGAGATCGTGGCGGGCGCGCTGCAGGATCACCGCCGGGCCATCGTCGTCGGCACCAAGAGCTTCGGCAAGGGATCGGTGCAGACCGTGATCCCGCTGCGCGGCGAAGGCGCGATGCGCCTGACCACGGCGCGCTACTACACGCCGTCGGGCCGCTCGATCCAGGCGCTGGGCGTGGCGCCGGACATCGTGGTGAACCAGCCGCCCGCCAAGCCGCCCGCGACCGAGGAGGAGGCCGAGGCGCCGAACGCCGCCCCCCGTGGCCGGTCCGAGGCCGACCTGCGCGGGGTGCTCACGAACGACTCGATGACCGAGGACGAGAAGAAGCAGCTCGAGGCCGAGCGTGCCCGCGCCGAGGAGGCCGCCAAGCTGCGCGACGAGGATTACCAGCTGGCCTACGCGGTGGACATCCTCAAGGGTCTTTCGGCCATCGAAGTGAAGCCCTGAGATGGAGCGCGTGATCGACCCCGAGGCGCTGCCCTATCGCCCCTGCGTGGGCATCGTGCTGATCAACCGCGAGGGGCTCATCTTCGCCGGGCAGCGGATCGACAGTCCGCTGCCCGCCTGGCAGATGCCGCAGGGCGGGATCGACGACGGCGAGAAGCCCCGCACCGCTGCCCTGCGCGAATTGTGGGAAGAGACCGGCATCCCCGAGGATCTGGTGGAATTCGTCGCGAAGGCGCCGGACTGGGTGACCTACGACCTGCCGCCCGAGCTTCTGGGCAAGGTCTGGGGCGGCAAGTATCGTGGCCAGCGGCAGAAGTGGTTCCTGTTCCGCTACCTTGGCAGTGACGATCAGGTGGGGATCGGCACCGACCATGCCGAATTCTCGTGCTGGCGCTGGATTGGCGCGGACGAGATGATCGCCGCCATCGTTCCGTTCAAGCGCGCCGTCTATGAACAGGTGGTGGACGCCTTCCGCGACCACCTGCGCTGAGCTGGGTCAGCCGTTCTCGCGCAGGACCGCTCCCGCCAGATAGAGCGAGCCGCAGATCAGCACCCGGGCCTCGGGCTGGTCGGCGGCAATGGCAGCCAGCGCCTCGGCCACGGACCCTGCCGTGATCGCGTCGATGCCGGCCGCCAGCGCCGCGGCTTCGGTGTCCTTGGCCGGCAGGGTGTTCTTCTCGCCCGGGATCGCCACGGCATGCAGCCGCGCGACATGCGGGGCCAGCGGGCGCATGTAGCCCGTCACGTCCTTGGTGTTCAGCATGCCGCAGATCAGATGCGTGGGCCGGGCGGGCATCCGCGCCAGCGTCGCGGCGATTGCCTCGCCCCCCGCCGGATTGTGCCCGCCATCGAGCCAGAGTTCGATCCCGGGGGCGAGGTCGGCCAGCGGGCCGCGGCGCAGGCGCTGCATGCGGGCCGGCCAGTCGGCGCGGGTGACGGCGGCCGCGCAGGCGGCCTCGCCATGTCCGAGGTGGCGCAGCGCCATCAGTGCGGCGCCGGCGTTCTGGATCTGGTGCGGCCCGGGCAGGTTCGGCAGCGGCAGGTCGAGAAGCCCGGTCTCGTCCTGAAAGACCAGCCGCCCGCGCTCTTCCAATGCGTGCCAGTGCTGGCCATGCGCCAGAAGCGGCGCACCCAGCCGTTCGGCGCGGGCCTCGATCACGGCCAACGCCTCGGGCGCCTGCGGGCCGACGACGCAGGGAACAAGGCGCTTCAGGATGCCGGCCTTTTCGCCGGCGATCTCGGGCAGCGTCTCGCCCAGATATTGCTGATGGTCGATCGAGACCGGCGTGATGATGGTCAGCGCCGGCCGGTCCACCACATTGGTCGCATCGAGCCTGCCGCCCAGCCCGACCTCCAGCAGCACGGCATCGGCCGGGGTGCGCGCGAAGGCGAGGAGCGCCGCGCAGGTGGTGATCTCGAAGAAGGTGATCGGGTCCGGCCCGTTCGCCGCGAGGCATTCGTCCAGCAGCGCTGCCAGCGCCGGCTCCTCGATCAACTCGCCGGCCAGCCGGATCCGCTCGTGGAAGCGGGCGAGGTGCGGCGAGGTATAGGCGTGAACCCTCAGCCCCGCGGCCTCCAGCCCCGCCCGGATCATCGCCTGCGTCGAACCCTTGCCGTTCGTGCCGGCAATGTGGATCACCGGCGGCAGGCTGCGCTCGGGGTGGCCGAGGGCCGCGAGCAGCCGGTGCACCCGGTCGAGCGTGAGATCGATGACCTTCGGGTGCAGGGACATCATCCGGTCGAGGATGACGTCCGAGGCGGGCAGGCTCACTCGGCGGCCTTGTCTTCCACCACCGCTTCCGGCGTGGCGGGCGGCGGCATCAGGTCGATCACCGGCCGGATCTCGGGGGCGGGAAGCTCGCCCTTGATGGCCGGCGGCTGGTTCATCAGCATCCGGATGATGGTGACGAGTTCCTCGCGCATGTTCTTGCGGTGGGTCACCCGGTCGAGCATCCCGTGATCCAGCAGGTATTCCGCACGCTGGAAGCCCTCGGGCAGGGTCTCGCGGATGGTCTGCTCGATCACGCGGGGCCCGGCAAAGCAGATCAGCGCATTCGGCTCGGCGATCTGCACGTCGCCCAGCATCGCATAGCTTGCCGTCACCCCGCCGGTCGTCGGATGCGTCAGCACGCAGATATAGGGCAGCCCCGCCTCGCGCAGCATCTGCACCGCAACGGTGGTGCGCGGCATCTGCATCAGCGACAGGATCCCCTCCTGCATCCGCGCGCCACCCGCGGCCGCGAACAGGATCAGCGGGCATTTCAGCTTCACCGCCCGCTCGGCCGCCGCGATGATGGCGTTGCCGACATACATGCCCATGGAGCCCGCCATGAAGCTGAAGTCCTGCGCGGCGGCGACGACCGGCGTGCGGGCCATCTCGCCCTCGACGACCAGCATCGCCTCCTTCTCGCCGGTGGACTTCTGCGCCGCCCTCATCCGCTCGGGGTAGCGCTTCTGGTCGCGGAACTGCAGCGGATCGGCCAGCGGCACCGGAACCTCGACCTCGGTGAAGATCCCGCCGTCGAACATCACCGCGAACCGCTCGCGCGGGCTGATCGCCATGTGGTGGTCGCAGGTCGTGCAGACGTTCTGGTTCTCGGCCAGCTCGCGGTGAAAGAGCATCGTCCCGCATTCGGGACACTTCGTCCACAGGTTCTCCGGCACCTCGCGGCGCGAGAACAGCGAGTTGATCTTCGGGCGGACGTAGTTGGAGATCCAGTTCATGCGGGGCTTGCCCTTCCGGTCGCAGCGTTGGTGCCGAGATAGTCCGCAGGGGCGGGAAATGCAATCGGGCGGGGGCCCCCTGTGACGCCCGCGCGCGGGTGGCGGCCCCTGCGCTGCCAAGCGCGCCGCGCCCGGACCGGCAACGCGGATCACTCGTCGGCCGTGACCACGCTCTGCGTCCGCAGCCAGTCCGAGGGCGCGACGAGGGTGGCGCAGAGCGCGCCATAGGCCAGAAGGAACAGCGCGAGCGACAGGACCCTCGGCCGCGGCGACAGCGCAGCGCGGCGGAGGCTTTCCGTGCGGGCGTCGATCATGCCGTCGCCGGCGTCGAGCCGGCGGCGCAGGGGGTGAAGCTCGGACATCGGAGGCGGGGCGAGGGAATCGGGGATCATGGTGCAGGTCACGGCTGCGGGTCCTACAGGAGCGTCCGGGCCGGTTCAAGCGTGGGCTGGATGGCCCCGGGCGGCGATCAGCGAACATTGTTCCCGGCAACGGCCCCAAGTCGGCAGAAGATCCTGACGCAGGCGGGGTTTATGGGCTGTTTTACGGACCATCATTCCCGACTGCGTTTATCGTCCTTTTCTTCCGCGGCAGCCCCGGAAGCTGTGCCGGCCGGTCGGCGCGAGAATTGCGTCTTGCTCGGCGAAGGGCGGGAGATTATGCCAGTTCCGAGGGAGGTTCCCCATGAAATCCAGATGCTTGCGGCCCGAAGGGGCGTCGGGCGCCGCGATCCCGTTTCCGGCACGGGGACGTGTCCGATGACGGGCCGGATCCTGATCCTTGGCCTTGCCCTCGCGATGGCGGCAGGTGCGGCGCTTGCGGCGCAGGGCGTGCATGTGGCGGCGCCTGCCGGCTATTGCATCGACCGCGAGGCCAGCGCCGGACACGGCCTCGTCCTCATGGGGCGGTGCGAGGGCGACAGCGAGCGCCCTCCCGCGATCCTGACGGCGGTGGTGGGTCCATCCGGCTCGGGGATGGACGTCAGGGCGCGAGGGCAGGAACTGGCGGCCTTCTTCTCCTCGACCGAAGGGCGCGCCGCGCTCAGCCGGTCGGGAAATGCGCGGCGGGTGGAGCTGCTCGAAGCGCGGGGACGGGGCGAGGCCTTCCTTCTGCGCCTTCGGGACACCAGCCCCGGCCATCACGGCCAGACGGAGGGCTGGCGCGCCGTCCTGTCGCTGAACGGGCGGCTTGTGACCCTGACCGCGACCGGGACCGGCGCGGCGCCGCTCTCGCGCGAGAATGGCAAGCGGCTGATCGGCGCCTTCGTCGATGCGATGGAAGCCGCCAATCCGCGCGGCCGGCAGGCCGGGAACTGAGGATACAGATGCAGGTCCCGGGCCCGGGAGCAGAGGAAGTTGGGTGGCGATGAGCAGGCGCCTGCGCTCCCTCATGGGCCGGCTGTTCCACCGGGCCGTGCTTCGGCGCTGGTCGCGTGCGGCCGATTCCGCCGCGGCGATCGATCTCGGGACGCTGCGACGGCAGCGCGCGCAGGCCCGGACCCTGCGGCGGCAGCTCGACCGGCTGCTGCACACGGCCGAGAACCGGCTGGCGCTGCCGCTGATCGGCTCGAAGGCGATGCGGCGCCCGATGGGGACGGACTGGACGTGGCGGCCCGACCTCTGGCGCGGCCCGATCGCCACCACCGGCATCGCGGCGGCCCCGCGCCGGGCAGAGATCGCGGCAGGGACGACACTCTTTCACGACTGCCCCGAAGCCGAGATCACAGTCCGCCAGATCCGCAACACGCGCGAGGCGGACCTTGCACCCTATGGCCTGCGGCTCGACGTGTTCCGTTTCGGCGGCAGCTTCCTGTCGGTCGTCCTCGATCTTCCCGACGAGGCGGTTCAGGGCCTGCAGCTGCGCCACGTGATCCGGCTGGAGGTCACCGCCGAATGCGAACGCCCACTTCGGGTCTTTGCCCGGCTGAACGTGCGGCACGGGCCCAACACCGAGGAGATCGTTCAGGGGATCGCGGTGGATGGCGGCGAGAGTGCGGCCGAGTTCGACCTTGCCTATACGCGCATGGTCGAAAAGCGGGTCGAGAAGATGTGGGTGGACCTGATCCTCGACCGACCCGAGATGAACCAGATCATCCTGCGCGACGTGACGCTGAGCCGCCGCCCGCGCGCCGAACTGTGAGGAGGTGGCGATGAACCTCAGTCAGACGCGGATCCGCGGCGGTTCCTGGGAGGGACTGCTGACCGGGTCCGAGGAGCGGCCAGAGCTGACGGTCACGCTTCTCGATGCGCCGCTGCCGGGTGTCGAAGTTGCCCCGCTCCCGGATCGTCCGGGTGCCTGGGCCGTCCGGGTTCCCATTCCCGCCGAGGCGCTGAACGAGGGTGTCCAGACCTTCCTGATCCGCGAGCGGACGTCGGGAGAGAAGCTGGCCCATTTCACCATCATCACCGGGGTTCCGGTCGAGGATGATCTGCGGGCGGAAGTGGATCTCCTGCGGGCCGAGCTTGACATGCTCAAGCGGGCCTTCCGGCGGCACTGCACGGAGACGACGGGCTGAAAGCCCGCCGTCGTGGCGGCACCGGATCAGTCGCGGTTGTAGTACCCGTACATCTGTTCGAGAACGCTGAGGTTCCGCAGCTGGCGGGTGTTGCGCTCGGGCATGAAGTAGGCCGGAGCGATTTCGGCGGCGCGGGCGGCAGTCATGGGACGATGATCGTGTTTCATGGTCGTTCTCCTTTGGCCACCGATATAAACCTCACAGATTTCTTGACTTCTCCCTAATGCTGCATGCCTCCCATGCCGGCGCTGCAACGCAGCGCGACACCGTGACGCAATTTTGTTGCGCGTTCATCCTTGGCCACGTGACATTGTGTCTTCGGCGCGCCGCCTGCCTCGGACGGGTCGTCGCAGGTCCGCCCGCCCGCGTCGCGAATCGCTTCGCGGGATTTCCGCGCCGCATGATTTCCCCGACTTGCCTGCCGCGTTCCGCAATCCTGCCCGATTTGTCCGCAATAGCGGTGGGACGCCTCAGACTGTGCTCACGGGAAGAACGGCAATGGACCGACTGACGGAAATGGAAGCCTTCGCGACGGTCGTTGACCAGGGCGGGTTCACCGATGCCGCGAAGAAGATGGGGATCTCGAAGTCGGCAGTGTCCAAGCACGTCTCCGCGCTCGAGGCGCGGCTGGGCGCACGGCTTCTGAACCGGACGACGCGGCGCGTCAGCCCGACCGAGATCGGGCTGGCCTATTACGACCGCGCCCGGCGCGTGCTGAACGACGCGGGCGAGGCCGATGCGCTGGTCACCTCGATGCAGTCGGCGCCCTCGGGCCTTCTGCGCATCTCGGTCGCGACCGACTTCGGCGTGAACCTGCTGTCGCCGATCCTCGGGGACTTCCTGCTGGAATATCCCGAGATCACCGTGAACATGGTGCTTAACAACCGCTATGTGGAGCTGATCTCGGAAGGCTTCGACATGGCGATCCGGGTGGGCGAGCTGGAGGACTCCAGCCTCCGGGCCCGCAAGCTGACCGATACCACGAAGCGGATGATCGCCTCGCCGCGCTACTTCGAGCGCTACGGGCGGCCGGCGAAGATCGACGACCTGAACGATCACAAGCTTCTGCATTACTCCAACCAGGCGAACGGCAACGTCTGGAAGATCACCTCGCCCACCGGCGAGAAGCGGCAGATCCGCACGGCCGGCTGGCTGACGGTGAACGACGGCCAGTCTTTGCTGAACGCGGCAATCTCGGGGCTCGGCATCGCCTATCTCCCGTCGTTCCTGTTCGCCGAGGCGATGCGCGAGGGTCTGGTGGAGGAGGCGATCCCCGGCCTGCCGGTCGAGACGCTGGGGATCTATGCCGTCTATCCGCCCGGCCGCTTCACCCAGCCCAAGGTGCGCGCCTTCATCGACTTCCTTGCGCGGCGCTATATCGACAAGGGTCCCGACCGCTGGTGATCAGCCGGCCGTTGCCGGCATGACCTCGACCCGGCGGTTGCGGGCGCGGCCCTCCTCGGTGCCGTTGGGCGCCCGCGGCGCGAGCGATCCGACGCCCTCGGCCGTCACCTGATCACCCGCCACGCCGTGCCGGGCGATCAGCCGGTCGCGCACGGATTCCGCCCGCGCCCGTGACAGGGCCACGTTCGCGGTCAGGCCGCCGGAGGCGTCGGTATGCCCGACCAGCGCCACCCGCCGCGCCGGATCCTGCGCGAGCCAGTCCGCCAACTCGGCGAGAGAGGCATAGCTGCCCTCGGCCAGCTCCGCCGAGCCGCTGGCGAAGACCAGATCCTCCAGCACCGCCGATCCTCCCAGCGACAACCTGCTGCCGAGGGAATCGCCCGGCGGCTCGGGCGTGGCTTCCGGCGCGTCCGGCGGTGCCGGCATCCCGGCAGGGGCGGGGTCCGCCTCGGGTGCCGGATCGCCTGTCGCCGCGGCGACGCGGATAACCTGCGCGAAACCTGAGGCGGCCGAGCGGCTGACCAGCAGGCTCACCGCCTCGGGCCCGGCGGGTGTGTCCCGCAGCCCGGCATAGAAGCGGAAATCGCCAAGATCGACATGCATGTCCGGCTCGGGCAGGACGTCGGTCGCATAGCGGAAGTCGAACCCGCCGCAGCCATCCGTCTCGCACTGGAATAGGGTCCGGAACCCCTCCGCCTCGAGCGAAGACCGCAGCGGTGCAAGCAAGTCCAGGGTCGAGCCGGCGGCGGCATCGCGACGCCATGCGCTGCGGGTGACGGTGCCCTCGATCACGCGGACGGGCAGGCCCTGCTCCACCCAGCGCCCGATCGGCAGGCGATAGCTTGCGCCGTTCTCCTGCACACGCTCGGCCAGCGTCCATGGCTGGGGCAGGTCAAGGGCAAGCGCAAATGCCGGCGGCCCGATCAGCACCGCTGCGACCGTTCCCGCAAAGGTCGCCATGCTGCGGCGCCGGACCGCCCGACGCGAACCTGATCCTGCCACCTGCTCCGGCCTCTCTCGGGCTCATTTCATTCGATAGTGATACTGTCCCACAACTTGCAGCCCCAGAGAAGCATAGAGCGCGCGCGCCGGCAGATTTGCGCTTGTAACGACAAGGGAAAATCGTGTGGCGCCATGATCTTGAGCCCAACATGCTGCACGCCGCAGCATGTTGTTGGCCGATCCCAGCCGGCGCAGCGAGGGGGTTACCTCCAGCGCATGAAGCATCGCATCCCTGCCGTGGATGGCGACGAAGGCCGCCCCGGACGGCCGGTCGTCCTGACGGCCGAGCAGGCAGCATTTCGGGACGGCGACGCGCTCCATCACCGCCACGCGCTCCGGTCCGATGCCGCCTTCGGACCAAAGGTCGCGCACGATGCCGAGCGGAGGCCAATGCGGAAAGGCCGCCATTCCCGAGGGCGGTTCCGCCGCCAGCGCCGTCACCGGCGCGGCATAGGCGGTCACGGGGTCCACGATCCGGTAGCCGCGCTGCTCCAGGGCTGCGTCCAGCGCCTCCTCGCCGGCACGCAGCATGAACAGCGCGGGCTGCCCCAGCGCCGCCATCGCGGCCTCGGCCCCGGGAAGGTCCTCGGGCGTCCATTCTGCTTCGGCCGTCGCGGCCGAGACGCGCTTGCCGCCGCCCCGGCCGTCGCGGATCGTCCAGGGACCGATGCGGCGGTGCGCTGCCGGCGGCCAGGTCGCCTCGAGCGTGGCGTAAAGCTCGGCCGGGGTCATCGCGGCTGCGGGAACAGCGCGGCGAGCCGCGTCATCGCCTCCGAGATCCGGCCCGGATCGGTTCCCCGGATCACCAGGTTCGCGCCATAGGCGCCGTTCTGGATGAAGGGATAGCTGCCCATCTGAAGGTCAGGATAGTCGGCGGCAAGCGCGGCGAAGGGGGCGGCGATCTCGCCCTCGCCGCGGTCCACCCGCAGCGACTGGCTGAGCAGCGGCTCGCCCCCCGTCAGCGTCGGCAGGACCGAGGCCACCATCGCCTGGAAGATGTTCGGCACGCCGGCCATCACGTGCACGTTGCCGATGGTGAAGCCCGGCGCGGCCGAGACCGGGTTGTCGATCAGCGTGGCGCCTTCCGGGATGCGCGCCATCCGCTGGCGCGCCTCGTTGAACTCCAGCCCGGTGCGCGCGTAATGGGCTGCCAGCAGCCGGTAGGCGTCCTCGCGGATGCCGATGGGCACGCCGAAGGCCTCGGCGATCGCCTCGGCGGTGATGTCGTCATGCGTGGGTCCGATGCCGCCCGAGGTGAAGACGTCGTCCCAGCGGGCACGAAGGGCGTTCACCGCCTCGATGATCGCGGCGCGGTCATCGGCCACGCAGCGGATCTCGCACAGGCGGATGCCGTGGCGCGTCAGTTCGCCCGCCAGATAGTGGCTGTTGCCATCCCGGGTGCGGCCCGAGAGTATCTCGTCCCCGATCACGAGCATGGCGGCGGTGGGGTTCGCAGGCATCGGCTCCTCCCTTCGAATGGAGAAGCTATAGGGCCGCAGGCAGGCCGTTTCAAACCTTTCGCGGGCCGCTGCGGTCTGGCAAAGGTCCGAAAGCTTGACTATCTTCGTCCGGAAAGGTTACCGGCAAGCGACCAGACCAGAAGGACAGGCCCAGTGGACGAGACGCGCGGGCGCATCACCAAGAACGGCATCCGGATCTACGACCCCGAGGACTTTCAGGGCATGCGGACGGCCGGGCGCATCGCGGCCGAGATCCTCGATGTCGTCTGCCCGCTGGTGCAGCCCGGAGTGACCACGGCCGAGATCGACCAGTTCATCACCGACGAGATCGGGCGGCGCGGCGTGACCTCGGCCACCATCGGCTACAAGGGCTACCAGCACGCCTCGTGCATCTCGGTGAACCACGTGGTCTGCCACGGGATCCCGGGTGCGAAGGTGCTGAAGGATGGCGACATCCTGAACATCGACGTGACGGTGATCGTCGATGGCTGGTATGGCGACACGAGCCGGATGTATGTGGCGGGCATGCTGGGCCGCAAGGCGGAACGGCTGCTCGAGGTCACCCACGACGCGCTGATGAAGGGCATCGAGGTGGTGAAACCGGGCGCCACCTTCGGCGACATCGGCGCCGCGATCCAGACCCATGTCGAGAACAACCGCATGTCGGTTGTGCGCGATTTCTGCGGCCATGGCCTCGGCCGGGTGTTCCACGCGCCGCCGAACGTGCTGCACTACGGCCGCGCCGGCACCGGACCCGTGCTCGAGGAAGGCATGTTCTTCACCATCGAGCCGATGGTGAACCTCGGCCGGCCCGAGACCAAGGTGCTCGCCGACGACTGGACCGCCGTCACCCGCGACAAGTCGCTTTCCGCGCAGTTCGAGCATTCGGTGGGCGTGACCGCGGACGGCTGCGAGATCTTCACGCTGTCGCCCGCCGGCCGGTTCTACCCCACCTGGCCGGTGTCCGAGTAAGCCTCAGCGGCTGAAGGTGATCGGCAGGGTGAAGGTATAGCTCGGGTCGGTCAGGGCCGTGGGCGCGCTCGGGAACCGACCGGCAGAGGTGACCGCGCGCAGCGCAAGCTGGTCGAGCCGGGCGTTCCCCGAGGACCGCGCCACCGAGGCCGCGCCGAGGCTTCCGCCTTGGGCCACCGTCAGCCGCACCACGACTTCACCCGCCATCCCCTGCGCGGACCGCGTGCGTCGCTGGATGCGCTTGCGGATCTCTGCTCCCCACCGCGCCTTCAGATTGTCCACCTCGCCTTTCGAGGCCGCCGCAACGGCCCGGCCCGCGGCCTGGGGCTGCGGTGCCTGCGCCTGTTGCGGTGGCGGCGCGACCGTCCGCTTCGTCTCGCGCTTCGCCTCGGGCACGGGTTCCCGAACGGGCGGGTGCAGCGGCCGCGGCCGGGGGCGAAGCTCGGGCGGTGCCTCCGCGACCTGCTGGGGCGGGGGCGGCGGCGGATCGTAGGCAAGGCTGTCGGGGACAGGGGGCGCGAGATCGGGCAGCGGCTCCACCTCTGCCGGCGGCCGCGGATCCGGCGGTGGCGGGGCAAGGTCCGGCGCGAGGTCGGCCATCTCCTCGACCGGGCGCGCGACCGGCGCCTCGGTCATCGGCACTTCCGGCGCGGGCTCGGGTGCGGCGATGGCAGCCGAGGCGGCCGGGGCGAGATCCATGTAGACGGCATCCTGCAGCGCATCGCTCCGCCCGAGGTTCTCGCTGCGCATCACGGCCGTGGTGGCTGCCGCCGCGGTCGCTGCCACCGTCAGAGCGGCGAGCGACCAGCCCGCCAGTTCGCGCCGCAGGTGGCGCGGCCCGAGGCTGTGGCGCCAATCCGCGAGATGGCTCATGGCGCCGCCCCCGGCCGGGCCTCGAGGCCGACCAGGGCCACCTTGAGGTAGCCCGCCCCGCGCAGCAGGTCCATCACCCGCATCACGTCGCCATAGGCCACGGCCTCGTCGGCGCGCAGGAAGATCCGGGTCTCGCGGTCGCCGCCGGTGGCCGCATCAAGCTGCGCGCCAAGCCCCTCGCGCGCCACGGCGGCGTTCTTCAGCGAGAGCGTCAGGTCCTTCTGCAGGCTCAGGAACACCGGCTCGTCCGGGCGCTGGCTGCGGCTGGCGGTCGAGCCCGGCAGGTCCACCGGCACGTCCACCGTCGAAAGCGGTGCCGCCACCATGAAGATGATCAGCAAGACAAGGATCACGTCGATGAAGGGTGTGACGTTGATCTCATGCGTCTCGGCCAGCTCGTCCTCGCCGTTGCTCCGGAACCCCGCCATGCCTCAGCCCCTCCGCGCCGCGCGGAAGTCGAGGTCGCGGCTCAGCATCCGCTCGACCGCGGCACCGGCATCGCCGAGGCGCAGCCGCCAAGCGGCGATCGACCGGACGAAGTGGTTGTAGATCACCACCGCCGGAATCGCCGCCACGAGGCCCATGGCGGTGGCCAGCAACGCCTCGGCGATGCCCGGGGCCACGACGGCGAGGTTGGTGGTCTGGCTCTGCGAGATGCCGATGAAGGCATTCATGATGCCCCAGACCGTGCCGAACAGGCCCACGAAGGGCGCGGTCGAGCCGATGGTTGCCAACAGGCCGATGCCGCGCCGAAGCCGCTCGCTGCCCTGCGCCTCCACCCGTTCGAGGATCGAGCGCACGCGCTCCTTCAGGCCCGAGGTGCCCGCCCCGTCCAGTGCGGCATCCGAGCGGCGCATCTCCTCGAGCGCGGCGCGCGCCATGAAGGCCGCGGGATCGGAGCGTCCGGCAAGTTGCCCGGCCGCCTCGTCCAGCGTCGCCGCCTGCCGGATCGCCCCGGCCGAGCGCCCGAGGCGGCGCCGGGCGAGGGCAAGCTCCACCGCCTTGAACAGCAGCACCGTCCAGGTCAGGAAGCTGGCCGCAGCAAGCAGGATCATTACCGCCTGAACCACCCAATGCGCCGCCTCGAACATGCCCCATGGGGTCAGTTCGTGCGGCAGGACGGGCACGGGTGCTGCGGCGGTCCCGACGGCCCCGCTCCCACCCGGGGCTTCGGCCGCGGTGGCGCCGGCCGGCGGGATCTCCGGCGCCGCTGCGGCAGGGGGCAGGGAGGGCGCGGCGGGCGCTTCGGCCGGGGCAGCCTGCATCCGCGGGGCGAGATCGGGAACCGCCGGCGGCTGCTCCTGTGCCTGCGCCGCGCAGGCGAAAAGGAGCACGATCAGCATCGGGCGCAGGAACAAGGCCATCGGGAACATCATCCGGAATTCGCCGCCCCCCGGCGGCACTGTGTTTCTGGCTTGTGTCTCGCTGGCCGGCAGGTATCCGAGTCGCAGCAAGGTCGCGGCTGCGCCCCGTTTACTGTATGTTTACCAAAATGGTCAAGTTTTCAGAGCGGTCAAAGCGCCGCGGTCCCACTGTCGGCGGAAGCGTCCGCCCACGCGCCGCCTCGCCCGCGCAGGCAAAAGTCGCGTTGGAGTTTACGAGCGTCCTGCCTCAGAGGATCGGCTTGCCGCCGGTGACGGCGATGGTCGCCCCCGAGGTGTAGCTCGACAGCGGATCTGCCAGCATCACATAGGCCGTCGCCAGTTCCGCCGGCTGGCCGGGGCGCTGCATCGGCACCTGCTTGCCGAAGTTTCTCACCTTCTCCCCCGGCATGGTCGAGGGAATGAGCGGCGTCCACACCGGACCCGGTGCGACGCAGTTCACCCGGATTTCCTTTTCCGCCAGCATCTGCGCCAACCCGCCGGTGAAGTTCTGGATCGCGCCCTTGGTGGTGGCATAGGCCAGAAGATGCGGGCTGGGCGTGTCGGCATTGACCGATGTCGTGTTGATGATCGAGCTTCCCGGCCGCATGTGCGGCACGGCGGCCTTGGACAGGTAGAACATCGCGTGGATGTTGACGCGGAAGGTCAGCTCCCACTCCTCGTCCGGGATCTCGTCCAGATCGCTGAACGAGGCCTGATGCGCCGCATTGTTCACGAGGATGTCGATGCCGCCCAGTTCGGACACCGCCCGGTCGATGATCGCCCGGCAATGCTCCGCGTCCTGGATGTCGCCGCGCACCAGCACCGCCTTGCGGCCTGCCTCGGTGACCAGCCGCTCCGTCTCGGCGGCGTCCTCGTCCTCCGAGAGGTAGGAGATCAGCACATCCGCCCCCTCGCGCGCGAAGGCCAGCGCCACGGCGCGTCCGATGCCGCTGTCGGCGCCCGTGATCACCGCCTTCATGTCGCGGAGCTTCCCCGAGCCGCGATAGCTTTTCTCGCCATGATCCGGCGGCGGATCGAGCTTCGCGGTGGTGCCCGGCATGGACTGGGCCTGATCGGGGAACGGCGGTTTCGGGTGGTCTGTCATCCTGGCCTCCACTGACGGGATCGGACCGGGCAACCCGCAGCGCCGGCCGATGTTCCGGGCGGCAGACGAAGGCCCAGCGCCCGGCTTGACCGCCGCGGGCCCGGCCCGCATCATCGGCCGTCTCGGAAGAACAGCGGAGGGAGGAGGCCCATGGCGGGCTTCGATGCCGCCCGGCGTCGCATGGTCGAGGAGCAGGTTGCCGCCCGCGGGATCCGGGACCCGCGTGTCCTTCAGGCGATGCGCGGGGTGCCGCGGGAACGGTTCCTGCCGGGGCGGGAGGCGCTGGCCTTTCTCGACGGGCCCCAGCCGATCGCGGGCGGCCAGACCATCTCGCAGCCCTATGTCGTCGCGCTGATGGCCGAGGCGGCGCGGATCGGGGCGGCCGACCGGGTGCTCGAGATCGGCACCGGTTCGGGCTATGCGGCGGCGGTTCTGGCGGAACTCGCCGCCCGGGTGGTCACGGTCGAGCGGCTCGCGACGCTGGCGGACGAGGCGCGGCAGCGGCTTGCCGATCTGGGCTGCACGCGGATCGAGGTGAGGCTGGGCGACGGCACCCTCGGCGCGCCCGATCTTGCGCCCTTCGACGCCATCATCGTCTCGGCGGGCGGTCCCTCGGTCCCGAAGACGCTGTGCGACCAGCTGGCGATCGGCGGCCGGCTGGTGATCCCGGTCGGGCCCGACGTCGGGCGCCAGCGGCTGCTGCGCATCACCCGCCGCGAAGACGGTGCACTTGCCGAGGAGGATCTTGGCGCCGTCCACTTCGTGCCGCTGATCGGCGAAGGCGGCTGGGCCGATACCTTCCGGTCCGCCTAGGCTGCCGGGGCGCTGTGGTCCTCAGGCCGAGAGGCGGGTCAGCAGTTCGGCATGCACGCCCGGCGCCGCGGCGATGACGCCCGCGGCCTGCGGATGCTCGGCATTGAAACGCAGCGGGCGGCCGAAGCGGTCGGTCACCGCGGCGCCCGCGCTCTGCGCGATCAGGCTGCCGGCGGCGATGTCCCATTCCCACGCCTCGCGCAGGGTAAGCATCCCGTCGTGCCGGCCCTCGGCCACCAGGCAAAGCCGGAAGGCGAGCGAGGCGCGGAAGCTGCGCTTCACGTCCGGCACGCCGCCGGGCCAGTAGCTTTCGCCCAGCGTGGGGCGGGTGGCGAGCAGCGTGGCGCCCGCGGTGCCGGGGCGCGTGCTGGCACGGATCGGGCGCCCGTCCCGCATCGCGGGCGAGGCCGCACTGGCGGTGTAAAGCCGGTCCAGCGCGGGAAGGTAGACCACCGCCGCGATGATGCGGCCCGCCTCGGCAATGGCGAGCGAATGGGCAAAGGTGTCCTCGCCGGCCATGAAGGCGCGAGTCCCGTCGATGGGGTCCACGATGAACACGCGATGCGCCTGACGCCGCTCGGCGGTGTCGATGCTTTCCTCGGACAGCCAGCCATAGTCGGGGCGCGCGCTGCGCAGACGTTCCGCAAGCAGGTCGTTCACCGCAAGGTCGGCCTCGGTCACCGGACCTGCGCCCGCGTCCTTTTCCCAGGCGCGGGGGCTGTTCTTCCAGTAGCGCAGTGCGATCTTGCCCGCGGCCAGCACGGCATCGGTCAGAAGGGCGAGGTCATGCCCCGGCAAGCGTCATGCCCTCCACCAGAAGGCTCGGCACCCGGTTCGACAGATGGGGCCGCGCATCGTTCGCCGGCACCAGGGTCAGCAGCATCTCGCGCAGGTTGCCGGCGATGGTGCATTCATTGACCGGATAGGCGATCTCGCCCCCCTCGACCCAGAAGCCCGAGGCGCCGCGCGAATAGTCGCCGGTGTTGCTGTTGATCGACGACCCCATCAGCGCGGTGACCAGAAGGCCCGTTCCCATCTCGGCGATCAGCGCCTCGCGCGTCAGGATGCCGGCTGTCAACTCGGTGTTCGAGACCGAGGGCGAGGGCGGTTGCGAGGTCGAACGCGCGGCATTCGCCGTGCTCGGCATCTTCAGCTTTCGCCCGGTGGCCAGGTCCAGCGTCCAGCCGGTCAGGATGCCGTTCTCGACGATGGCGCGGCGTCGGGTCGGCAGCCCCTCGCCGTCGAAGGGCCGCGACGAGCCGGTGCGCGGGCGCAGCGGGTCCTCGACGAACGACAGATGCGCGGGCAGAACCTGCCGGCCAAGGTCGTTGCGCAGCCACGACCCGCCCCGCGCGATGGTGGAGCCGTTCACCGCCGACAGCAGGTGGCTCATCAGCGAGGACGAGACACGCTCGTCGTAGATCACCGGGAAATGTCCGGTGCGCGGCTTGCGCGCGCCCGCGCGGGCCAGTGCCCGTGCCCCGGCCAGTTCGCCGACCCAATCGGGCGACGGGAGGTCCGCGGCGAAGACGCGGGTCTCGCCGGCCCAGTCGCGCTCCATCTGCGTGCCCGAGCCGGTGAAGGCCACGGCCGAGATCGAGCGCGAACTGCGACCGTAGCCGCCCGAAAAGCCGTTGGTGGCAGCCAGATGCATTTCGCGACGGGAATAGGCGCCGGTCGCCTCCACCTGGAAGATGCCGCCATGGGCCAGTGCCGCGGCCTCGGCGCGGCGGGCATCCTCTTCCAGCGCCGCCGGGGCGGGCTCGTCCATGTGGTCCTGCAACTCCAGCCCGGCCAGATCCCAGTCCCGGGCGATTTGCGCCGGATCGGCGAGGCCGACGTGCGGGTCCTGGGGCGCCTCGCGTGCCATGGCCACCGCCCGCTCGGCCATGGCCGCGACCGTGGCATCCGACACGTCCGAGGCCGAGACGCAGGCCTGCCGGCCGCCGATCAGAACCCTCAGGCCGACCTCGAGGCTCTCGGCGCGCTCGGCCTGTTCCAGCTGCCGCGCGCGGATGTCGATGGACAGTGAGGTGCCGCGCACCGCCAGTGCGTCGGCGGCCTCGGCTCCCGCGCGGCGCGCGGCATCGAGCAGCCGTTCGGTCAGGCGGTCGAGCGGTTCGGTCATGGAGATGCTCCTCTGGTTGAGACCCGAGGTAATGGGCGGAAACGGCGGAAGCAAGGA
The DNA here is from genome assembly GCF_002407205.1 of Rhodobacter sp. CZR27. NCBI lineage: Bacteria > Pseudomonadati > Pseudomonadota > Alphaproteobacteria > Rhodobacterales > Rhodobacter > Rhodobacter sp. CZR27. The sequence goes on from NZ_CP023548.1 coordinate 190,829, forward strand.
TGCCTCCGCCAGATGGGAACGGCGCCCGGAGGCGCCGCCCTGCCGCGCGTCCGCGCCTACTGCAGGCGCTGGCCGTTGGCGAAGAAGCCCTTGTCCTTGAACTCGAGCGTCGAGGTCATGGTGTCCTCGCCATCGGCGGGACGGGCGAACATGCCCAGCATCATGCGCGCGGCCATCGCCTGATCCTGCGGGACGATGCCGATGGCCACCAGCTTGTCGATCAGCCCGTTGCCGCCCACGAGCTTCAGGTCGAGCCTGCCGCTCGGCGCGGGCATGCCGTCGAAGGTGGTGGTATCGGAATTGTCGAAGGTGAAACCGCCCCGGCCGGTCAGCGCCGCGCCCGCCACGGTCAGCTTCAGCTCGTCCACCTCCAGCGCCTCGAGCTGGCCGGGCGCGGTGTCGCCCAACTTCTCGACCGCGGTGGGGTCAAGCAGGTCGACGTCGAGCTTCGCCTTGCCCTTGGTGTCGATCACCAGCGTGGCCGGGTCGCGCGGCAGCTGCGCCTGCGGATCGAACATGGCCCAGATCTCATCCGAGATCTTCAGGTCCACGAGCTTCGTCAGCAGGCGGAAGTCCTGCGCGGCCTCGGATTTCACCACCGGCGCCAGCAGGTCGAAGGCGGCTTCGGCATAGCTCATGTTGAACTGCGGGAACGGGATCTGGCTGCCGCTGACCGTCAGGCTCACGCCCTTGTTGCCGCCGCCATAGGCGAGGCGGTCGCCGTTCATCGCCACGTTCAGATGGCCGCTTGCCGCGCTGGCCGAACCCTTGGCCTTGTCGGTCGCGTCCTCGAAGTCGAACTCCATCGTGGCGGGCCCATAGGTGAACTGGCCGTTCGAGGCCGCGCCGGCCCGCAGCGCCGCCGCGATGTCGGTCATGCCAAGGGGGCCTACCATCGTGCCCGACGAGGTGCCCTTGAGGTCGGTCGCGCTGGCGCGCAGGTTCACCCGGCCGCCCTGCTCGGGGTCGGTCATGGCAAAGGTCATCTCGGCCACCGAGGCGGTGAAGTCATTGGTGATCGCCCGCGTATCGGTGCCTTCGGTGCGATACTTGCCGGCCACGTCGCTCAGCGACACCTCGGCGACAAGGTTCATCGTCTCGGCCGCCACGCCATCCACGCCGGTCACCGCGACCATCGTCGAGGGCGCGTCGAGATCGAGCGTGGACATGCTGTCGTCGCCCCCCGCCACCATCACCAGACCCGGCTGGCGCAGCGAGAGGTCCAGCTTCGTCGGCGCGGGCGCAGGCTTGCCTTCCTCGGGCGGGTTCTCGATCGTCATCTCCATCGGGAATTCCGGCGACATGGTGATCTCGACCGTGCCGTCGCCCCGCTGGGTCAGGTTCATCTCGGGGATCACGCCCTCGACCAGCGTGCCCTCCTGCGCGAAATGGATGCGGACATCCTCGAGCTTCAGCGTGTCGCCGCTGCGGCTCTGGTTCGAGGCGGTCAGCGTCTGGCCGAAGCTTGCACCCAGTTCCTGCCAGTTCTGCCACACCTGCTCGGGCGTGACGTCGGCAGAGGCCGCCCCTGCCGCCACGACCGTCACCAGGGCGGTGCTGCCTGCCAGTGTCCTGAAATACGTCATCTGCCTTCCCCAACGCCAAGATTGGCCCACATTCTTCCGAGGGTCCTGAAGGGTCAAGCCTTTCCGTCGAATGCGAGGATCGGCTAACAAGTTTGTCAGAAGGGCCACGGGAAGGAGCGCGGCGATGGGAACTATGCAGGGCAAGGTGGTGGCGATCACCGGGGCAAGCCGTGGCATCGGGGCTGCGGCCGTCCGCGTCTTCGCCGCCGCCGGTGCGCGAGTCGCGCTGATGGCGCGCAGCGTCGACGCGATCGAGGCGCTGGCGCAGGAGGTCGGCGGCGGCGCCTTCGCGATCCGATGCGACGTGGCTGACTGGGAAGAGACGCGGGCGGCCATCGATCAGGTCGTGTCGGTCGCGGGACGTATCGACGTGCTGATCAACAACGCCGGGGTGATCGAGCCGATCTCGCGCATGGCCGAGTCCGATCCGGCCGGCTGGGGTCGCGCCATCGACATCAACCTCAAGGGCGTGTTCCACGGCATGCGGGCGGCCGTTCCGCACATGCGCGGCAAGGGCGGCACCATCATCACGGTCAGCTCCGGCGCCGCGCAGAACGCGCTGGAGGGCTGGAGCGCCTATTGCAGCTCCAAGGCCGGGGCCGCGATGCTGACCCGCTGCGCCCATCTCGAGGAGGCGGTGAACCGCATCCGCATCATGAGCCTGTCGCCCGGGACCGTGGCGACCGAGATGCAGGACAAGATCCGCGAAAGCGGGGTGAACCCCGTCAGCCGCCTCGACCCGTCCGCGCATATCCCGCCCGAGTGGCCGGCGCGCGCGCTTCTGTGGATGTGTGGCAGCGGGGCCGACAAGTGGCTGGGACAGGAGATCTCGCTCCGCGACGAGGCGATCCGGCGGTCGGCGGGGCTGATCCAATGATCCGTGTCTCGGACGAAGGCGCCCTGCGCATCCTGACGCTCGACCGCGTGGAGAAGGCCAATTCGCTGACCCGGGCGATGCTGCTGGAACTGGAGGCGGCGGTGGGTTCGGTCGCGGCCGATGGCGTGAGGGCGCTGGTGCTGACGGGCACCGGCAAGGTGTTCTCGGCCGGGGCCGATCTCGACGAGGCGCGGGCGGGCCTCGCGACCGATCCGGTGTGGGAGCGGCTGTCCTCGGCGGTGGCGGCGCTGCCGTGCCTGACCATCGCCGCGCTCAATGGAACCATTGCGGGCGGGGCCATGGGCATGGCGCTGGCCTGCGATCTCAGGATCGCGGTGCCGGGGACGAAGGTCTTCTATCCGGTGATGAAGCTCGGCTTCCGGCCGCAGCCCTCGGATGTGGCCCGGCTGAAGGCGCTGGCGGGTCCGTCGCGTGCGAAGATGATCCTGATGGGGGGCGTGAAGGCCAGTGATGCCGAGGCGCTGGCCTGGGGCATCCTCGACCGGATCGTGCCGCCCGAGGCGCTTCTGTCCGAGGCGGCGGCGCTGGCCGCCGATGCGCTGGGCGCCAGGGACGGCCATGTCGAGGCGATCAAGCGGATGGTCGTCGAGGCGTGAAACGGAAAAAGGCCGCCCCGGGGGGCGGCCTTCAGGCCCTGAGCCGCTGCCGTCACATGCCCAGCAGCTGCGGCAGGAACAGCGAAAGCTGCGGGACATAGGTCACGAGCAGCAGGAAGCCGAGCATCGTCAGCAGCCAGGGCCAGACCGCGATGGTGAGCTCCGTGATGCCCATCTTGGTGATGCCCGAGGCGACGTAGAGGTTCAGGCCCACCGGCGGGTGGCACATGCCGACCTCCATGTTCACGATGATCATGATGCCGAAATGCACCGGGTCGATCCCGAGCTTCACGGCGACCGGGAACAGGATCGGCGCCATGATCAGCACGATCGAGGACGGCTCCATGAAGTTGCCGGCGGCGAGCAGGATGATGTTCACCGCGATCAGGAACATCCACCAGGTCAGGCCCGAGTCGACCATCCACTGGCCCAGCGCCTGCGGGATGTTCTCGTGCGTGAGCAGGAAGCTGAACAGGACCGCGTTGGTGATGATGTAGAGCAGCATCGCCGACATGTTCGCCGAAGCCAGCAGCACCCGCGGCACGTCCCGCAGCGTCATGTCCTTGTAGACGAAGACCGCGATGACAAAGGCATAGACGGCGCTCATCGCCGCGGCCTCGGTGGGGGTGAAGGTGCCGGTATAGATCCCGCCCATCACGATGAAGATCAGCAGCACGCCCCAGATCGCCTTGCGGAACGACTGCCAGCGTTCCCGCCAGGTTGCGCGGGCCAGACGCGGATAGTCGAACTTGCGCGCCCGGTACCAGGTCGTCAGCGCAAGGAAGCCGGCCAGCATGATCCCGGGAATGACGCCCGCAATGAACATCTCGCCGACCGAGGCCGCATCGACGATCTGGCCGTCCGGCCCCTCGACCATCATCCCGGAGGTGGCGACGCAATACATCACCATGACGATCGAGGGCGGGATCAGGATGCCCAGCGCGCCCGAGGTGGTGATGACGCCCGCGCCGAAGCGGGTGGGGAAGCCCTGCGCCACCATGGCGGGCAGGATGACCGAGCCGATGGCCACCACCGTTGCGGGCGACGAGCCCGAGACGGCCGCAAAGAGGGCGCAGGCGAAGACGCCCGCGAGGCCGAGGCCGCCGTGCCAGTGCCCGACGAGCGAGGTGGCGAAGTTGATCATCCGCTTCGCCACGCCGCCGTGGGTGAGGAAGTTCCCGGCGAGGATGAAGAACGGGATCGCCATGATCTCGAACTTCTCGATCCCGGTGAACAGCTTCAGCGCCACCGTGTCGATCGGCACCGCCGTCATGGTGAACAGGAAGGTCAGAACCGTCAGGCCGAGCGCGATCGAGATCGGCATGCCGGTCAGCATCAGGGCGATGAGCCCGCCGAAGATGAGGGCTGCGTTCATCTCACTCGTCCTTCGGCTTTTCGACAAGGTCGCGGGGCGTCAGCGGGGACTTCAGGAACGTGCTGCCCAGCACGTCGATGCCCTCGTCCTCGGTGTCCACGCCCTCGACATGGCCGTGGTCGTGGTGCGGCAGCTCGCCCGTGCGCCCGAAGATCACCGCCACCTGCAGGAAGCGGAAGCACATCAGCGCCGACCCCAGCGGGATCGCGAGATAGACGAGCCACATCGGCAGCTCGAGGTCGGGCGAAATCGCGCTGGTGTGGAACATGTGCCAGACGAAGTTGGCGCCCAGCGTCGCGATGATCCCCGTGAAGAGCGCACCGGCCAGAAGGCCGAACAGGATGAAGAAGCCGCGCCGACGCGCCTCCATCCGGTTGATCAGCACGTCGATGCCGACATGGATGCCGGTGCGCACGCCGTAAGCCGCGCCGAACTTGGCCATCCACACGAAAAGGATGATGCACAGCTCCTGCGCCCAGACGAGGTTGACCTCGCGCAGGCCGAAATAGGCGTTGCGCATCATGGTCGAGAGCCCCGGCATGTCGTGGCCGCGGAAGAAGGCCACTCCGTCGGCGAGAAAGCCCAGCGAATAGCGGTGGACGACCGAAACGAAGATCAGCCCGGTCGCCGCGGCAATCAGCGTGGCGATGAGCGTTTCTTCCAGCCGGTCGAGAAGGCGCATCATGGCGACCCCTCCTGTGGCTCTGGATGTTGCGGGAAAGGAAAATGCGCAAGCGGCCGGGATGTCCGGCCGCTTGCGGGTCTTCGGGGATCAGTTCGTGGCGGTGGCGCCCTTCACGGCGGCGATGGTTTCCGCGCCGATGCGATCGGCCATCTCCTCATGCACGGTCTCGAGCGCCGCTTCCCAGGCCGCCAGCTCTTCCGGCGTCAGCTCGTGGAACTCGGTCGTGCCGGCGGCCTTCATGGCTTCCAGCGCCGCGTCGTTCTCGGCCTTGGCAATGCCGTTGGCGTAGTCGGTGGCTTCCGCCAGCGCCTTCTCGAGCCCGGCGCGCACGTCCTCGGGCAGGCCATCCCAGAACTGCTTGTTCACGATGACCGCATAGCCGAGGTAGCCGTGGTTCGAGACCGTGGCGTGCTTCTGCACCTCGTGCATCTTCTGGGTATACATGTTCGAGGGCGGGTTCTCGGTGCCGTCCACGACGCCGGTCTGCAGCGCCTGATAGACTTCCGAGAAGGCCATGACCTGCGGCACGGCGCCCAGCGCGTTCATCTGCGCTTCCAGCACCTTCGAGGACTGGATCCGCATCTTCAGGCCCAGGAACTCGTCGGGGTTGGTGATCGGGCTGTTGGCCGACATGATCTTGAAGCCGTTGTCCCAGTAGGCCAGGCCCTTGATCCCCTTGTCTTCCAGCTTGTCGAGCAGCATCCGCCCGACGGGGCCGTTGGTCACGGTATGCAGCGCGTCATAGCCCTTGAAGATGTAGGGCAGGTCGAAGACCTCGAAGTCCTGCACGCCAAGGGGGCCGAACTTGGCCAGCGAGGGCGCAAGCATCTGCACGGCGCCCAGTTGCAGCGCCTCGAGCTCTTCCTTGTCCTTGTAGAGCTGGCTGTTGGGATAGACTTCGACGTCCACGGCGCCGTTGGTGTATTGCTCGGCCAGTTGCTCGAACTTGGCGGCACCCTTGCCCTTCGGCGTGTCCGGGGCGACGACGTGGCTGAACTTGATCACGATCGGCTGGGCAAGGGCCGGCATGGCGGCGGCAAGCGCCAGGGCTGCGGCGCCTGCCAGCGCGGCAAGGCTGCGACGGGTCATCATGGCTCTCCTCCTGTGGTCCCGCCCTCCCGGCGGTTCCGCCCTTCCTTGCCAGCGGATGGGCGCTGCCGCTATTGTGGGTTTCCGCAAGGGGCGAGGGCGACGACACCTTGCCGCAGGCGCAAATCGCGCAGGGGGGCCGGGTGCAGGACGGGATCAGCCGCCACAGCAGGGACCGCGGCGGCGAGCCGTGGGCGCTGGAGGCGCCTGCGCCGCGCGCGGGGCTGGATCTTCTGTCGCTGACGCCGCTGGTCGCCATCGTGGCGCTGGTGGCGCTGGTCGGCGCCCTGGTCTGGCTGGCGGGCCGCAACGAAGTCGAGCAGGTCCGCACCAAGCTTGCCACGGATGCGCTCTGGGTCGAGCAGACGCTGCGCTTCCAGCTTTCGGTGGACGAGGATCTTCTGGCCCGGATGGCGCTGGACGAGGCCGGCGGCACGGCGCCCTCGGTCCTCGAGGCGCGGGCCCGCCTGCACATTGCCAACAATCCCGAGATGCTGTCGATCGTCTGGCACGACCCCGACGGCCGGGCGCGCCGCGCGATCCCCGGCGCCTCCGAGGGGCCGGGCGACGAGGCGCTGGCCGCGCAGCTTCAGCTGAGCGGTCCGCGCGCCCGGCCTGTCTGGGGGGCCATCGACGGATCGACGGTCACGATGGGGGTCCGGCCGCAGGGCTCGGCGGGCACGATCACCGCCACCATCTCGCTGCCCCTGATGCTCGAGCGTCACATTCCCTGGTGGATCGCGGGAGAATACGCGGTGCATCTGCTGGACGCCGGAGGCGAGATCCGCGCAAGCCGGTCCCGGTCGGGGCCCGAGCCGATGGGGCCGGCGCATTCGATCAGCTTCGACCCGCCGATCCCCGGCGCGGTGCTGCGCATTGCCTCCTATGACCGGGTGTCGCCCTTCGGGCGGACGCTGCTGCCCGCCGCCATCGCGGGACTCGCGGCCTTCGCGATCCTTGCGCTTCTGGCGCTTTACCGCAACGCGCAGCGCCGGCGGCAGGCGGAACTGCGGCTGAACGAGGAAATGGCCTTCCGCCGCTCGATGGAGGAAAGCCTGACCGTCGGCCTGCGCGCCAAGGATCATGCGGGGCGTGTGCTTTACGTGAACTCGGCCTTCTGCAACCTCGTCGGCCAGCCCGCCGCCGAACTGGTGGGCCGCGCCCCGCCGATGCCCTACTGGGCGCCCGACCGGCTGGACGAGACGCTGAACCGCCAGCGCATCCTCGCCGAGGGCGGGGCGGTGCCGCAGTCCTTCGAAACCCGCTTCCGCCGCGGTGACGGCTCGGAGATCGACGTTCAGGTCTACGAGGCGCCCCTGATCGACGCCAAGGGCATGCACCGCGGCTGGATGGGCTCGATCATCGACATCACCGAGGCGCGCCGCGCCGCGCGGCAGGCGCGCGAGCAGGAAGACAGCCTTGCCCGCACCGGCCGCCTCGTGACACTGGGCGAGATGGCCTCGACGCTGGCGCATGAGCTGAACCAGCCGCTCGCGGCCATCGCCAGCTATGCGGCGGGAGCGACGAACCTGCTGGCACAGGGGCGGGCGGATCCGGCGCTGCTGGGCGACGCGCTGGGCAAGCTCTCGCGGCAGGCCGACCGGGCGGGGCAGATCATCCGGCGCATCCAGGACCTGGTGAAGAAGCGCGAGCCGCGCTTCCTGCCGCTGGACCTTGCCGAGGTGATCCGCGAGACGGCGGGCTTCCTTGCCGCCGACGCCCGCGCGCGCGGCGTGCGGATCGCCACCGACCTTGCGCCGGTCGCGCCCGTGCTGGCCGACCGCATCCTGATCGAGCAGCTTCTGATCAACCTGATGCGCAACGGCATCGAGGCCATGGCCGAGGCGCAGGCGCGCGATGCGCTGACGGTCAGCCTGCGGCCCGAGCTCGGCGGCGCCGTGGTCGAGGTCGCCGACCGCGGCCCCGGCATTGCCCCCGAGGTGGCCGAGCGGCTGTTCGACGCCTTCACCTCGACCAAGGCCGAGGGCATGGGCATCGGTCTCAACGTCTGCCGCTCCATCGTCGAGATGCACCGCGGCCGCCTGACCCACCGCCCGCGCGAGGGCGGCGGATGCGTGTTCCGGGTGGCGCTGCCCGCCGCCGCCGAAGAGGGAGTGGCCGCCGAATGACCGGATGCGTCCATATCATCGACGATGACGAGGCGATCCGCGATGCGCTGTCGTTCCTGTTCGCCTCGCGCGGTCTGAGGGCGACGGCCTGGGCCTCGGGCGAGGATTTCCTTGCCGCGCTGCCCCAGCCGGATTGCGCCTGCATCGTGCTGGACGTGCGCATGGGGGGGCTGTCGGGTCCCGACACGTTCGACAGATTGCGGGCGACCGGCTGTCGTGCCCCGGTGATCTTCCTGACCGGTCATGCGGATGTGCCCGTCGCCGTGCGCGCGCTGAAGGCTGGCGCCTTCGACTTCGTCGAGAAGCCGTTCAACGACAATGCGATCGTCGATCTGGTGCTGGCCGCCATCGAAAGCCACACCGCCCGCACCGCCGAACTCGGCGCGCGGCAGGATGTGGAGCGTCGCCTCGCCACCCTGTCCGCGCGCGAGGAGGAGGTGCTGCGGCTGATGCTTCAGGGCCGACTCAACAAGCAGATCGCCGACACGCTGGGCATCGCGATGCGGACGGTGGAGCTTCACCGCTCGCGCCTGATCGCCAAGATGGGCGCCCGCAACGCGGTGGAGCTTGCGGCGCTGCTCAGCGAGACGGGGCTGCCGCGCTGAGCGCGGCCCGCCGGTTCGTCCGCAGCCGGTTGAGGAAGGCCGCAACGAAGATCGCGCTGAGGATGAGGATGATCGTCGGCGCCGGCGCGCTGTCGAGGAAGAAGCTCGCATAGGTGCCGGCCAGCATCGCGATCAGGCAGACCGCGACGGCCACGGCCAGCATGGCGCCGAACCTCCGCACCGTCAGGAAGGCGATGGCGCCCGGCGCGATCAGGAGACCGATGGCGAGGATGAGCCCGGTCGCCGTCAGCGTCGCCACGATGGTCAGCGCCAGCACCGTCAGCAGCCCGTAGTGCAAAAGCCCCACCCTGAGCCCCGAGGCCCGCGCCTGCGCCGGATCGAAGGCGTGAAGCATCAGGTCGCGCCACGTCAGCAGCAGCGCCAGCGTCACCGCGGCCGAGATCGCCCCGGTGACCAGCAGATCCTGCCTCCCCACGCCCAGCATGTTGCCGAAGAGGATATGGTCGAGGTGCACGTCGGTCTCGATCGAGGTGTAGAGCAGCAGGCCAAGCCCGAACATTCCCGAGAACACCACGCCCATCACCGTGTCCTGCTTGACCCGGCTGTTGCCCGCCAGAAAGCCGGTGGCGAGCGCGCAGGCCATGCCCGCCCCGAACGCGCCCACCAGCAGCGGGATGCCGGCGACATAGGCCAGCACCACGCCGGGCAGGATAGCATGGCTGATCGCATCGCCCATCAGCGCCCAGCCCTTCAGCACCAGAAAGCAGGACAGCAGCGCCGTCGGTACCGCGACCAGCAGGCAGATCAGGAAGGCCTGCTGCATGAAGGGGAACTGGAAGGGGAAAAGCAGCGTCTCGGTCATGGCTGCCCCACAGCCTCGGCCGCGCGGCGGCGGGTGGCCAGCATCCCGTGCTTGGTTGCGAAGGTGAAGGCGAGCAGGAAGAGCACGGTCTGCAGCGTCACGATCACCGCGCCGGTCGCGCCGTCGAGGAAATAGGAGACGTAGGCTCCGACGAAGCCGGTGGTCGCGCCGATGGTCACGGCCGTCGTCAGTAGCCGCGGAAAGCGGTCGCAGAGCAGGTAGGCCGTGGCGCCCGGCGTCACTACCATGGCGATCACCAGAAACGCCCCCACGGTCTGCATCGCCGCCACGATCGAGGCCGAGAGCAGGGTGAAGAACAGCACCTTCAGCGCGCCGGTGCGCAACCCGATGGAGCGCGCGTGCGTCTCGTCGAAGAAGGTCACCATCAGGTCCTTCCATTTCGCCAGCAGGATCGCCAGCGAGATCACCCCGATCAGCACAAGTTGCAGGGTATCGAACGGGGAGATCGCAAGGATGTTGCCCATGATGATGGTCTGGATGCTGACCGCCATCGGATCGACCGAGATCATGAACAGCCCCAGCCCGAAGAACGAGGTGAAGATCAGCCCGATCACCACGTCGGTCTTCAGCCCGCTGCGGTCGGACAGGAACAGCATCGCCCCGGCCGCCAGCCCTCCGGCCAGAAAGGCCCCCAGCGCGAAGGGCAGGCCCAGCATGTAGGCCCCCGCCACCCCCGGCACGACCGAATGGGAAAGCGCGTCGCCGATCAGCGACCAGCCCTTCAGCATCAGGAAGCACGACAGGAAGGCGCAGACCGCGCCCACCAGCGCCGAGACGGCCATGGCGTTGGTCATGTAGCCGTAAAGGAACGGCTCGGTCAGGCTGGCGAAGGTCATTCATCCTCCTGCCGGCGGATCCGGCCGCCGTATTCCACAAGGGGACGCTCGTCGTCGGTCAGGATGCTGACCTCGCGCGGGTCGTCGTCGTCATGCAGCAGCGTGCCCGACAGGGTGAACCTGCGCAGCACGCCGCCGAAGGCGCGCTCCAGATTGGCATGGGTAAAGGTGGTCTCGGTCGGCCCGTGCGCCAGCACCGTGCCCTTCACCAGCACCGTGCGGTCGCAGAATTCGGTGACCGAGCCGAGGTTGTGCGTCGAGACCAGCATCACCCGCCCCTCGTCGCGCAACTCGCGCAGGAGAGCGATGATCTCGGCCTCGGTCTGGACATCGACACCGGTGAAGGGCTCGTCGAGCAGGATCACCTGCCCGTCCTGCGCCAGCGCCCGGGCAAGGAACACGCGCTTGCGCTGCCCGCCGGAAAGCTCGCCGATCTGGCGGTGGCGCAGGCCCTCCATCCCGACTCGGGCGAGGGCCTGCGCCACGGCCTGCCGGTCGGCCGATTTGGGGCGACGCAGGAAGCCCATGTGACCATAGCGGCCCATCATCACCACATCCTCGACGAGGACGGGGAAGGTCCAGTCCACCTCCTCGGCCTGCGGGACATAGGCCACGAGGTTCTCGCGCAGGGCCTGCGCGACGGTGCGGCCCAGAAGCCGGATCTCGCCCGAGCCGCGCGGCACGAGGCCCATGATCGCCTTGAAGATCGTGGACTTGCCCGCCCCGTTCACGCCCACCAGAGCCGTGACCGTGCCGCGCGGCAGGGCAAAGCTGGCATGGCGCAGCGCGGTATGGCCGTTGCGATAGGTCACGGTCAGGTCGCGGACCAGAAGGCCCGCCTCGTCCATGGATGCCTCGGGTCGGATCGGCATCTGCATCAGTCCGTCTCCTGTTCCAGACCGGCCGCGATGGTCTCGGCCGTCACGCGCATCAGATCAAGATAGGTCGGCACCGGCCCGTCGCGCGGGCTGAGGCTGTCGACGTAGAGCATCCCGCCATAGGCCGCCCCGGTCTCGCGCGCGATCTGCCGCGCGGGGGCGTTGTTCACCGTGCTTTCGCAGAAGACGGCCGGAATGTCGTGCCGGCGCACCCCGTCGATCACCGCCCGCACCTGTTGCGGCGTGCCGACCTGATCGGCGTTCATCGGCCAGAGGTAAAGCTCCTTCAGGCCGAAGTCGCGGGCGAGATAGGGAAAGGCGCCCTCGCAGGTGACCAGCCAGCGCCGCTCCTCGGGCAGCGCCGCGATGCGCTCGCGCAGGGGGCCGAGCGTGGCGCGCAGCCGCTCCTTGTAGCTTTCGGCATTCGCCCGGTAGGTGGTCGCATTGGCAGGGTCGTGCCGGGCCAGGGCATCCGCAATGTTGTCGATGTAGATCAGCGCGTTGTCGAGGCCCATCCAGGCATGGGGATTGGGCTTGCCCTGATACTCGCCGCCCGCCACGGCGATCGGTTCGATCCCGTCGCTGACCGTGACCGAGGGCACGTCCTTCAGGTTTTCCAGGAACTGCGCGAACCACAGCTCGAGGTTCAGACCGTTCCAAAGGATGAGGTCGGCATCCCACGCCCGCACGATGTCCTGCGGCGTCGGCTCGTAGCCGTGGATCTCGGCGCCGGGGCGGGTGATCGAGACCACCTCGGCCGCGTCGCCGGCCACGTTGCGCGCCATGTCGGCGATCACCGTGAAGGTCGTGGCCACCTTCATCGGCCCCTCGCGCCCCGCGGCGGGTTCTGCCGCCGGAAGCAGTGCCAGAAGGCTGATCATGAATGCCGTGCCGCGCATCTTCATTCCCTCACCCCTGGAAATGAAAATGAGAGGCATTCGCAAAAGTTCAAGGGGAAGTTGCGAGACGCTCGCAAAAACTCGGCCGTTCAGGGCGGGTCAAGCGGTCCGGCTCATGGATCGGGCAGTGGTTGAACCGCGCTGACGCGGCATGGTCGTATGGGATCAGGCGCCCTTTCGCACCCGACCGGCCGCGGTCAGAGGCCGAGCAGCCGCGGCAGCTCGCGCATGTCGGAGAAGGGAAGGGCGCCCTCGGCCGCCAGCGCCTCGGCCCTGCCATTCGGCGCGTAGCCGAAGCAGACCATGCCTGCCGCGCGGGCGGCGCGGGCACCGGTCGGGCTGTCCTCGATCACCGTGCAGCGCCGCGGCTCCACCCCGAGCTCGCGGGCCGCATGAAGGTATAGATCCGGCGCGGGCTTCGGCGCGCCGAGCGTCTGGCCCGAGAACAGCCGGCCCTTCAGCCGCGCCATCAGCTTGGGATGTTGGCCAAGCGTCACCTGCATCTTCCGCTCGGACCCGTTGGAACCCACGGCATAGGGGATTCCGGCTGCATCGAGCGCCTCGACCACCGTCAGCACATGCGGCATCAGCGGCGTGCCGAGGGCAAGCCGGTCGTAGAGCCGTTCGTAGAAGTCGTGGACCCAGTCCGCCGGAAGGTCGGCGCCGAGTGCGCGGGCCTTGGCGGCAGCGCCGGGGATCGTGCCGCCAAGGAAATGCGCCTCCATCTCGTCGTGATCCATCGGCAGGCCGTGGCGCGCCAGATCCTCGGCCAGCAGGGCGAAGGCGGCCGGTTCGCTGTCCACCAGCACGCCGTCGCAATCGAAGATCACCGCTGCGGTCATGGGGCCTCCAGGATGGTGACGAGGGTTTCGCCATAGCGGCGCTGGTCGAGCGGCGTGAACCCCTCGGGCGGGATCGGCGACGTGCTCTCCTCCCAGACGACCAGCGCACCCGGCGCGAGCCAGCCGGCATGCGCGGCCAGCGCCGCCTCGCCCATCCGCTTGCCGTAGGGCGGGTCGAGGAAACAGAGGGTCACGGGCGCGGCCGGGGCGGGCGCGGGCCGCAGGGCATCGCGCCGGTCGATCGTGCAGGCGGCCTCGGCGCGCATCAGGGCGATGTTGCGGCGCAGGAGCGCCAGTGCGGCGGCGCCGCTCTCGACGAAGGTCACGCTTTCTGCGCCGCGCGACAGCGCCTCGAGTCCCAGCGCGCCGGTGCCCGCGAAGAGGTCGAGGACGCGGGCGCCGGCCACCGGATTGCCGTAGCCGCCATTGATCAGCAGGTTGAAGATCGCCTCGCGCACACGGTCGGAGGTGGGGCGCAGGTGGGCCTTCGCGTCGCCTTCGCCCACTTCGGCAAGCTTCAGGCCGCGGCTGCGGCCACCGATGATCCTCATGCCAGCAGCGACTTCAGCGGCACCGCCGGATCGGCCACGAGGCCCGGGTCCGGGCTGCGCCCGGCCTCGATCAGCCGCTTGCCGGCCATGTAGGCGCGGGGGTCGTTCATCGCATCGACAGCCAGAAGCTCCTCGCCGCAATAATACCAGAACGAGACTGCCGAACCTTCCGGACCGCGCGTCACCACGCGGTCATAGCCAAGGTTCAGCCCCGCGATCTGAAGCTTGGTGTCGTACTGGTCCGACCAGAACCACGGCACCGGGCGATAGTCGAGGCCGGCGCCGAGCATGTTGGCCGCCACCAGCTCCGCCTGGTCGATGGCGTTCTGCACCGACTCCAGCCGCAGCCGGCCGCCGCGCCACGGGAAGGAGGTGCAGTCGCCGGCCGCCCAGATCGCAGGGTCCGAGGTGCGGCCCTGCGCGTCCACGGCGATCCCGTTGTCGATCGCAAGGCCCGCGCCCTCGGCCAGTGCCGTGGCGGGCAGGATGCCGACGCCCGCAATGACGAAATCGGCCGCAAGCTCGGTCCCGTCGACAAGCCGCGCGCCGGTGACGCGGCCCTCGCCCAGCAGCCGGTCGAGGCCCGACCCTTCGAGGATGCGGACGCCCTTCGCGGCATGGAGTGCGCGGAACCAGTCCGAGGTCTCGGGGGCCGCCACCCGCTGCAGGATGCGCGGCGCCATCTCGACCACCGTCACCTCGAGGCCGAGCTTGCGCGCCACCGCCGCGGCCTCGAGCCCGACATAGCCGCCGCCGATGACCACAAGACGCCGGCCCGGTGCGAACTCGGCCCGCATCGCGTCCACGTCCGCCAGCGTCCGCACCGTGTAGACGCCCGCAAGATCGCCACCCGCCGCCTTGGGCAGACGGCGCGCGATCGATCCGGTGGTCAGTGCCAGCTGGTTGTAGCCCAGCGTCTCGCCGCCGACCGACACCGTCCGCGCGGCGCGATCGATGGCGGTCACGGGATGGCCCAGCCGCAGCTCGACCCCTGCTTCGGCCCAGAAGGCGCGGCTGCGCAGCCAGAGCCGCTCGGCCTCCATTTCGCCCAGCAGGTAGCCCTTCGACAGCGGAGGACGCTGGTAGGGCGGGCTCGGTTCCTCGCCCAGCAGCGTGATCCTGCCCTCGAAGCGCAGCGCCCGCAGCCTTGCCGCCAGCGCCGCGCCCGCCTGTCCGGCGCCGATGACCACGATGTCCGACATGCTCCGTCTCCCTGCCGGCGCCTGCGACAAACCGGCTGGCCGGGCGCCGGGGCGGAGCCTATATCCCGCCCTATCGGAAACGCAACGCGATGGGGACGACCACATGACGATTTCTGCGGGAGACCGGCTGCCCGAGGCAACGCTGATCCGGCTCGGGGCGGACGGGCCGGAACAGGTCACGCTGTCCGAACGTCTGAAGGGCCGCAACGTGGTGATCTTCGCCGTGCCCGGCGCCTTCACCCCGACCTGCCATTCGTCGCATGTCCCCAGCTTCATCCGCACGAGGGACAGCTTCGCCGGCAAGGGCGTGGACGAGATCATCTGCGTCGCCGTGAACGATCCCTTCGTCCTGAAGGCCTGGGGCGAGGCGACCGGCGCCGCCGAGGCCGGGATCTCGATGCTCGCGGATGCGGACGGGACTTTCACCCGCGCGCTGGGTCTCGACTTCGATGCGCCGCCGGTGGGTCTGCTCGGCCGCTCGAAGCGCTACGCGCTGCAGGCAGTGGACGGGGTGGTGACGGTGATCCACGTCGAGGACAGCCCCGGCGTCTGCGAGACCTCGGCCGGCGAGTCGCTGCTCGCGGCGATCTGACCGGCGCGGACGCCCTCAGCCCTGGGCGAGGGCGTCCATCCGCTGCGCAAGCTTCACGTCGCGCGCCGTCAGGGCGCCGGCGTCATGCGACGTCAGCGTGACCTCGACCGTGTGATAGACGTTGCGCCATTCCGGGTGGTGGTTCCACTTCTCGGCCCAGAGCGCGACGCGGGTCATGAAGCCGAAGGCATCGACGAAATTCGCAAAACGATAGGTCTTGGTGATCGCGTCGCGCGCGGTGTCGTGGCTCCATCCCGCGGCAACAAGCGATGCGAGGTCGGCGGGGTCGATCCGGTCGGTCATGCGCCCGCCTCCGCACGAAGCGCCTCGTCGGCGGCATTGGCCCGCGCCAGCGCCGGGCGGTTCTTCAGGCGGTCCCAGTAGGCGCGCAGGGCCGGCCGCTCGGGCAGGCTGCCGAAGGCGAGGCCCCAGCCGACCTGCGCCCCCATGTAGACATCTGCCGCGCTGAAGCTGTCGCCGGCAACGAACGGGCCGGACGACACCGCCGCCTCCAGCGTGGCCAGCATCCGTTCGAAACTGCCATAGCCGACCATCGCCGCGCGTTCGGGCGGGATCTCGACGCCAAGGGCGCGGTCAATCACCGCGGCCTCCAGAGGACCGGCGCCGAAGAACAGCCAGCGGTAGTAGGCGGCCGTGCCGCGGGGGCGCAGGCCCGCTTCGGGGAAGGCATCGGCCAGATAGGCGCAGATCGCCGCGCATTCGGTGATGACGCGCGGGCCATGCGTCACGGTCGGAACCTTGCCCATCGGGTTGATCGCAAGATACCCGGGGCTCTGCATGTCGGCGCCGTAGCCCAGCACCACGGTCTCATAGGGCTCGCCGATCTCCTCGAGCATCCAGCGCGCGATCCGCCCGCGCGACTGCGGGTTGGTGTAGAGCGTCAGCTTGTCCATCCGGTCCCCCTCACTCGCAGCTCCCGCCGCGGCGGAACGGGCCGTAGGCGGTGAGCACCTCGATTTCCTCGTCCGTCGCGCGCCGCTCGGCGTCGAGGTAGCGCGACACCGCATCGCCCAGGCCCGGATCCGCGAACCAGTGCAGCGAATGGATCGGCACCGGCAGGTAGCCGCGCGCCAGCTTGTGCTCGCCCTGTGCGCCGGCCTCGACCCGCGACAGCCCCTGTGCGATCGCCCAGTCGATGGCCTGATGATAGCAGAGTTCGAAGTGCAGGCAGGGGTGATCTTCTATGCAGCCCCAGTAGCGGCCGAAGAGCGCATCCCGGCCGATGAAGTTCAGCGCGCCGGCGACGGGGCGGCCGTTGCGCTCGGCCAGCACCAGCAGGATGTCGTGGCGCATCGTCTCGTGGAAGGCGGTGAAGGCGCGCCTTGTCAGGTAGGGCCGGCCCCATTTGCGCGATCCCGTGTCCTGATAGAAGGTCCAGAACGCATCCCAGTGCCGCGGCTCGATCTGCTCGCCGGTCAGGCAGCGGATCGTGCCGCCGAAGGCCTGCGCCGTCTCGCGCTCCTTCCGGACCGCCTTGCGCTTGCGCGAGGACAGGTCGCCCGTGAAGTCCGCGAAGCTCGCATAGCCGCGGTTCTGCCAGTGGAACTGCTGCGTGATGCGGTGGAGAAGGCCGAGCCGCGCCCCGGCCTCGGCCTCGTCGGGCGTGCAGAAGGTGACGTGCAGCGAGGATAGGGCGCTGCGTCCCGCGATCTCGACGGCGCCCCGGATCAGCGCGGCGCGGCCAATGGCCTCCTCGCCCGGGCGGGTGAGGAAGCGGCGCCCGGTGGCGGGCGTGAACGGCACCGCGATCTGCAGCTTGGGATAGTAGCGCCCGCCCGCCCGCTCGTAGGCATGCGCCCAGTTGTGGTCGAAGATGTATTCGCCCTGGCTGTGCGTCTTCGCATAAAGCGGCGCCGCGGCGATGATGCGCCCGCCTTCGCGCGCCACCAGCGGATGCGGCTGCCATCCCGTGCCCGGCCCGACCGAGCCGGAGCGCTCCAGTGCCACGAGGAAGCGGTGGGTGGTGAAGGGGTCGGCCGGCCTGCCGCCGCCGGCGGCTTCGGGGCAGGCGACGGCGTCCCAGTCCTCGGCGGCGATGTCGGCAATGCCCGGGAGGGCGGTGATCTCGATCTCGGCTGTCGTCATGCGCTGTTTCCGAACGGGCGAGGCGGGCCCCCTGGAGCTCGCGGACCCCGTAGGGGATCGCGGGCGGGCCGTGTGTCAGGTGGGGCCCGCCGCCGTCCGGTCAAGCCGGCAGGGGCGAAAGGTAGCCCTCGAAGGTCACGTTGTCGGCGATGCGGCGCGCCTTCGCCTCGTCAGTGGGCGACCGGATGGTCCAGCACAGGATCGCGGCACCGGCGGCCTTCAGCTCGGCCACCCGCGGGCGGGACAGGTCTGCCGCCTCGTGCGAGATGAAGCTGGCGCCCACGCGGTCGAAATCCGGGATCGCGCGCAGCCGCTCGCAGGTCTCGGCCGGGGTGGGCGCCCAGTCCTGCGGGTGGTAGCTGCAGGTGACGAGGCCGCGCGGCAGATGCGGGGCGAGCCTCGCCATCTCGGCGATGCTGTGCGGGTTGAACGACATCACCGCCACCGGCCCCGCGTAGCCTTCCAGCGCGCGGGCGGTCGCGGCTTCCAGCGGTCCGACCGTCGGCCCCAGCGCGCCATCCTGATCCTTGATCTCGATGAGAACCGGAACGCGGCCGTCGACCATCCCGAGGATCCGGCCCAGCGTCGGGATGCCCTCGTCGCTGTCGCGCAGCCGGATCCCTGCCAGTTCGGCGGCGCTGCGGGCAGATACGGGTCCCGTCGCGCCAGTCAGCCGGTCGAGGGCCTCGTCATGGAACACCATCGCCGCGCCATCCGCGGAAAGCTGCAGGTCGATCTCGATGCCGTAGCCCGCCTCCACCGCGGCACGGACGGCCGCGGGGGAGTTCTCGGGCCGGCCGGCGGCACGGTCGTGCAGCGCGCGATGCGCGATCGGCAGGCGCAGGAAGGCTTCGGGCAGGGGAACGCGCATCAGCGGATCTCGAAGATGGCCTCGATCTCGACGGCGACGCCGAAGGGCAGGCTCGCGGCCGAGACCGCCGAGCGCGCGTGCCGGCCCGCGTCGCCCAGCGCGGCGACGAGGAAGTCCGATGCGCCGTTGATCACCTTGGGCTGGTCGGTGAAATCGGCGGTGGAGTTCACGAAGCCCACTAGCTTCACGACGCGGACGAGGCGCGATAGGTCGCCCTCGCAGGCGCGGCGAAGCTGGGCAAGCAGGCTGATCGCGCAGGCACGCGCCGCCGCGGCGCCTGCCTCGAGGTCCATGTCGGCTCCGAGCTTGCCCTTGATCAGGCCGTCCGGTCCCTGGCTGATCTGGCCCGAGACATGGACGAGATTGCCGGTCACCACGAAGGGAACGTAGTTCGCGGCCGGGGCGGGCGCGTCGGGCAGGGTGACGCCGAGTTCGGCGAGGCGGGCTTCGATGGTCATGGCGGTCTCCGGTAATTTGCCGCCGAAGCTAGACCGCTCACCGGATAGCGGCAAGCGGGCTTCCGCAGCATCGCGCCAGCCTTCGGCCCGAAGCCATGCTTGTGCCCGCGCGCAATGCGCGCGGACCGTCGCATCAGGTGACCTGCCGCCGGCGGAGCGGAAGGCCGGGACCTCGGCTCGACAGGGGGCGATGGCCGCCCCGAGGATGGTCAGGTCTCCCGCAATGCTCGGTTGAAATAGTCCGTGAAGGGCTTCAGCAGGTAGGCGAGGGGCGACCGCTCGCGCGTGCGGATGAAGGCCTCGACCGGCATTCCCGGCAGAAGCTCGCGCTCCTCCAGTTTCTGCGCTTCGCCGGCATCCAGCGTGATCTCGGCGCGGTAGAAGGTGGTCTGGGTCTGGTTGTCGGTCAGCGCATCGGCCGAGAGGACGGTGACATGGCCGTTCAGTTCCGGCGTTGTGCGGCTGGAGAAGGCCGAGAACACGATCCGCACCGGCTGACCCACCTTCACCTCGTCGATGTGGATGGGCGGCACCTGTGCCGCGATGACCAGCGGGCGGTCCTGCGGGATCAGGTAGAGCACCGGATCCGCCGCCCGGATGACGGCGCGGGGCGTGGTCACCTGCAGCCCCAGCACGATGCCGGATACCGGCGCACGCAGGTCGAGGCGCGAGATCTGTTCGATCAGCGCGCTGCGGCGTTCCGCAAGCTCCAGCTCGCGATAGCCGAAGTCACGCAACTGGGTGATCGCC
Organism: Rhodobacter sp. CZR27; assembly: GCF_002407205.1. Taxonomy (NCBI): domain Bacteria; kingdom Pseudomonadati; phylum Pseudomonadota; class Alphaproteobacteria; order Rhodobacterales; genus Rhodobacter; species Rhodobacter sp. CZR27. Next base: position 210,621 of record NZ_CP023548.1, read on the forward strand.
TCCTCCCGCCGGCTCGACCCGAGGTGGAGGATCTCGATGTCGAGTTCGGTGATGCGCCCCTCGGCATTGGCGCGCGAGGCGGCGAGTTCGCCCAGCTCGCCCTTCAGCCGGGCCTGCTCGCGCTGCAGGCTCAGGACCCGGCTGGCCTGCGCGAGGCCCTTCGACAGCAGGTCCTGCTGGTCGTCGAGTTCCTGTTCGATCAGGTTAAGCTGCGTTCCGAGCGCCGCGATCTGGGCATCCACGCCCTCGATCTGGCTCACGATCTGCGCCTTGCGCTTGCCCAGCTGGTCGATCTGCTGCGCAAGCGTCTCGCGCCGGGCGGCGAAAAGGCGCTGCTGGCCTTCGATCTGTTCGGCGACGGCCGGCCGCGTCCCGGCGGTCTCGACCAGCTCGGGCAGGAACGTGAGTGTTTCTGCATCGTCGCGTTCGGCCTCGAGCCGGGCGCGGCGGGCGATCAGCTCGAAAAGCTGCCCCTCGACGATGGCGAGTTCCGAGCGCAGCGCCGTGCCGTCGAGGCGCAGGAGGATGTCGCCGGCGGTGACCACCTTGCCTTCCTCGACCTCGATGCTCTCGACGACGCCGCCGTCCGGGTGCTGGACGACCTGGCGGTTCTGTTCGACCTCGATCTGGCCGGGCACCACGATGGCGCCGGCGATGCTGGAAAAGACGCTCCAGGTGCCGAAGCCGCCGAGAAGGACGGTCAGCGTCAGGAAGCCGAGGATCAGCGGGCCGCGGCCCGACCAGGGCGCAGGGCGGTTCATGTCACGCCTCCGGGTCCGGCGTTTCGCACGATCTCGGTGTGGTTCTTCACCATGTCGCGCAGCACCTGGTCCCGCGGTCCGAAGGCCGCGCGCACTCCGTTCTCCATAACCATCAGAAGGTCGCATTCCTGGATTGCGGCGGGCCGGTGAGCCATGATGAAGATCGACCCGCCTGCCTGTTTCATCGCCCGGATCGCGGCGTTCAGCGCCATCGACCCTTCGTTGTCCAGGTTCGAGTTCGGCTCGTCCAGCACCAGGAAGACCGGGTTGCCATACATGGCGCGGGCAAGCCCGATCCGCTGGATCTGCCCGCCCGACAGCCGCCCGCCGAGCGCCGAGACACGCGTATCGTAGCCCTGCGGCAGGGCCACGATCATGTCATGCGCCGCCGCCTTCCGCGCCGCCGCGACCACGGCTTCGCCGTCCGGAGCGCCCTTCAGCCGGGCGATGTTCTCGGCGATCGTGCCCTCGAACAGCACGACGCGCTGCGGCAGGTAGCCGACGTAGCCGCCCAGCACGTCCGGGTCATACTGGTCGAGCGCCGCCCCGTCGAGGCGGATCCTGCCGGTGGCCGGGCGCCAGACGCCGATCAGCGCCCGCGCCAGCGTGGACTTGCCCGAGCCCGAGGGACCGATCACCCCGAGGGCCTGACCCGGCTCGAGCCGGAAGCTGATGCCGCGCAGCACCGCGACCGCCTCGCCGGGCGGGACGACGCTGAGGTTCTGCGCCTCGATCAGCGCGCGGGGCCGGGGCAGCGCCGTGCGGGGCGGCTCCGACGGCTGGCGGGTCAGAAGCTCGGCCAGCCGTCGCCATCCCTCGCTGGCGCGCTGGACCAGCGACCACTGTCCGATTGCCATCTCGATCGGCGCGAGCGCGCGGCCCATCAGGATCGAGCCCGCGATCATGGCCCCCGCGCTCAGCTCCTGCCGCAGCACCAGCCACGCGCCGAGGCCCAGCATGGCGGACTGCAGGAACAGGCGCAGCGTCTTGGTCAGCGTGCCGAAGGCGCCGGTGAGATCCGCCGCCGACATGTTGGAGGCCAGGGCCGCGCCGCGCGCCTTCTGCCAGCGGTCGAAGCCCGCACCGGCCATGCCGAGAGCCTGGACCAGCTCGGCCTCGGCCTTCAGGTTCTCGGCGAAGCGGTCGGCGTGGAGCGAGCTTTGGGTTGCGCGCTGCATCGGCGCCTCGGACAGGCGCTGGTTCAGCAGGGTGACGATGACCAGCACCACGCCGCCGCCGACGGCGAGCCAGCCCATCCACGGGTGGAAGACGAAGATCGCGCCCACGAAGAACGGCGTCCAGGGCATGTCGAACAGGGCCAGCAGCACCGGCGAGGACCACAGGCGCTGCACGGACTCGAGGTCGCGCTGCGCGGCCAGGGCGGCCGGATCGCCTGGCGCGACCGAGAGGCGCCGCACAGCGGCCTCGAACACCCGGCGGTCCAGACGGTCCTGAAAGCGGGCGCCGACCCTTGCCATCACCCTTGCCCGCGCATGATCGAGAAGACCCATGGCTACGAACAGGAATGTCACCAGAAGCGACAGGGCGAGCAGCGTCTCCTCCGATCGCGAGCCGAGCACCCGGTCGTAGACCTGCAGCATGTAGAGCGGACCCGTCAGCATCAGCAGGTTGACGAACACGCTGAAGACGAAGGCCGCCACCAGCGATCCCAGCGAGATGCGGCGCGCGGCGCGCAGTTCTTCCAGTCCCTTGCGGATGTCGAGCGCTATCATTGCCTTCCTTTCGGTGCGTCGCCTGTTTCGCACGACGACCTTTCGCGTCCATTTACAGCGGGAAAAGTCGGCGCAATACCCCCCAGTTGCACTGAGGCAGCGTTTCGCTCGTTGCCTTGGCCGCTCAAGCTGCTTATGGCTTGTGCTTTGATTGAAATGGCGATTCCTCTTCGCGCGGCATCGTTGCAGATCGGGATCATGAGCGTGGAACACCGAACATCCAGCATCCAGGGGCACCGAATCATGGCCCGTTGCGCCCTTCTGGCGGTTCTCGTGGCCTCCGTCTCGGCCTGCGCCGGAACCGCCGGTCCGACCCAGGCGATCAATGACCCGGACGAGGCCGACAACCGCAAGATCCACGAGTTCAACAAGTCGTTCGACCGCAACTTCGTTCGCCCCCTGTCGCAGGGCTATTCACGGTTGCCCGATCCGGTGGAACGCGGGATCGACAATGTCGCCGAGAACTTCGACCTGCCGAAGGAGGCGCTGAACAGCCTGCTTCAGGGGCGGCCGGTCGCCGCGCTGGAGAACACGGCGCGCTTCGCCGTCAACTCGACCGTCGGCCTCCTGGGGATCTTCGATCCCGCAGGAGAGATGGGCCTTGAGGGGCACGAGACGGATTTCGGCGAGACCCTGTATGTCTGGGGCGCCGAGGAAGGCGTCTATGGCGAGGTTCCGTTCTTCGGTCCGCGGACCGAGCGCGACGTCGTCGGCGAGGTGGTCGACATCGCGATGAACCCGCTTCGCCTGATCGTGCCCTCGGCCTTCGGGCCGTTCGGCACGGCGGCCGAGGGCGCCTCAATACTTGGTGAACGGGCGCAGTATTCCGACACGATCGACTCTGTCCTATATGAAAGCGCCGACAGCTATGCTCAGAGCCGGCTGCTCTACCTGCAGAACCGGCGCTTCGAGCTTGGACAGACCGGCGGTGCGGACGATGTCTACATCGACCCCTACGCCACCGACCCCTATGAGGATTTCGATGCCCAATGAACTTTCCCCCTTCGCAAGGCCCAACCGTCGGCTCGTGACGGCGGGCCTGGTGGCGGGCCTGGCCGCTGGCGTCATGCCCTGGCGCGCGGAGGCGCTTGATACGGCCTCGGCCCGCGCGCTGGTGGTCCAGGCCGTGGCGGAGGTGAACCGCACGATCAACTCCGGCAAGTCCGAGCAGGCCATGTTCGCCGATTTCGAGCGGCTCTTCGTGCAGTATGCCGATGTGCCGGCCATCGCGCGCACCGCCCTGGGTGTCGCGGGCCGCAGCGCGAGCAGGGCGGAACTCGCCGCCTTCACGAAGGCCTATCAGGGCTACATCAGCCGCAAGTATGGCAAGCGCTTCCGCGAGTTCATCGGCAGCGAGATCAAGGTGATCGACGCCCGCCAGATGAAGAGCGCGGTCGAGGTGATCTCGACCGCCTACCTGCGCAACGAGAACCCCTTCGAGGTGCGCTGGCATGTCTCGGACAAGTCGGGGCGCCCGGCCTTCTTCAACATCATCATCGAGGGCGTGAACATGCTCGCCTCGGAGCGGACCGAGATCGGCGCCATGCTGGACAGGCAGCGCGGCTCGATCCCGGCGCTGACCGAGCAGCTGAAACGCGCGAGCTGACCGCGCCTGAGCCTCCGAAGGCCTGAACGCCGCCCAGCCGGGCGGCGTTTGCATTGCGGGGCAGGCGGTCGTTCAGGCGGTGGTCCGGTCGGCGCGGATCGGCGGTATGACCGGAGGCGGACAGCGACGTCGATACGGCAAAGGGGGCACACCCGGCGCCCATGCCTGAAGCGCGACCGCCGGCCGGGGTCCGGCTCCCTTTCCGGGATCCGGCGCCGCATCACCGCAGCAGGCGGATCCGTCCCTGGACGGAGCGGGTCAGTTCCGCCCGCCGCCGAAGATCCCCAGCACGTCGCGCACGATCTGTTCGCCGGCGCTGGGCGGACGCGGCGCCGCCATCCAGTCGCCGGTGTCGCGCGGTGCAGGCGCCGCCTGCCAGTCGCCGGTATCCTGCGGCACCGGGTCGGTCCGCACGTCCGAGGAGGTGCGGGGCGGCAGGCGCGGCTCGGGAACGATCTTCTCCAGAGGCCGCGGGACGAGGCCCTCGTGGACGCGCAGCATCACCTCGTGCCAGATCTCGGCCGGAAGGCCGCCGCCCGTGACGCCCTTCAGCGGCGTGTTGTCGTCGTAGCCCATCCAGACGCCGGCGACGTAGTCCGCCGTGAAGCCCACGAACCAGGCATCGCGCGCGGCCTGGGTGGTGCCGGTCTTGCCCGCAGCCTCCCAGCCGGGAATGCGGGCGCGCGTTCCGGTGCCGGACTCGATCACCTGCGTCATCATGTAGGTCAGAAGCCGCGCCGCCTTCTCGGAGATCACGCGCTCGCCGATGCCGCCTTCCTGCCCGATCAGCGGCTGGTCGTCGCCCTGCAGCTTCAGTTCCAAGAGGCCGTAGGGACGCACCGCCGAGCCGCCGTTCAGGATGCCGGCATAGGCGCCCGTCATCTCGAGGAGCGTCGCCTCGGACACGCCGAGCGCCAGCGCGGGCCCGGCGGCAAGGTCGCTCTTGATGCCGAATTCGGTCGCCACCTGCCGGACCTTGTCGCGTCCCACGGCCTCGGTGATCCGCACCGCGGGGATGTTCAGCGACTGCTTCAGCGCCGTGGTCAGCGTCACGAGGCCGCGGAACTCGCGGTCGTAGTTGGCGGGCGTCCATGGCCCCGAGCCCTTCACCATCACGGTGAGCGGGCTGTCGTCCACGAAATCCGCCGGGCTGTAGCCGAGATCCATGGCCGCGGCATAGATGAACGGCTTGAAGGCCGAACCCGTCTGGCGCAGCGCCTGCGTCGCGCGGTTGAAGGCCCCCGCCGCCTCGACCTTGCGGCCGCCGACCATTGCGCGCACCGCGCCATCGGCCGACATCACCACCACCGCGGCCTGCGCCTTCGAGCCTGCGCTGACCTTCGTCGCGAAGACATCGGCCAGCGCGCTTTCCGCCGCCTTCTGCAGGCGCTGGTCCAGCGTGGTGCGGATGATGACGTCCTCGGTCGTGTCCTTGGTCAGGAAGGTCGGCCCCGACTCCATCACCCAGTCCGCGAAGAACCCGCCCGAGCGGCTCTGCGCCGCCTCTGACAGCTGCGCGGGGTTGCGCCGCGCCTTGTCGGCCTCGTCCCGGGTCAGGTAGCCCTGCTCCTCCATCAGGCCGATGATGACGTTCGCCCGGTCGCGCGCCCGTTCAAGGTTCGCCGTCGGCGCATAGTAGGACGGCGCCTTGAGCAGGCCGGCCAGCATGGCGGCCTCGGCCGCGTTGACGACATTGGCCGACTTGCCGAAGTAGCGCTGCGCCGCCGCCTCGAAGCCGCGCGCGCCGGCGCCAAGGTAGGCGCGGTTGAAGTAGATCGTCAGGATCTCGGCCTTGGAATACTTCGCCTCCATCGCGAAGGCGAAGGGCACCTCCTTCACCTTGCGCCAGATCCCGCCCCGGCGGCAGTCGGCCTCATACTCGGCCTCGCTCTTCCACTGCTTGGGATCGTAGGTCACGCCAAGGCACAAGAGCTTCGCCACCTGCTGCGTGATGGTCGAGCCGCCGTTGCCCTCCAGCGGTCCGCGCCCCTCGCTGAGGTTGATCTTGATGGCCGAGGCGATGCCGCGCGGGCTGATCCCGAAATGGCCGTAGAAGCGGCGGTCCTCGGTCGCGACCACCGCGTCCCGCAGGTGGTCCGACACCGAATCCGAGGTGATCATGCCGCCGAAGGTCTCGCCCCGCCAGGCGAAGACCTTGCCGTCGCGGTCGAGCATGGTGACCGAGCCGCGGGCGCGTCCGTCCACCAGTTGCGAGACCTCGGGCAGTTGCGAGTAGAAGTAGTAGGACGAGAGCCCGACGACGAGGCCGACCGACGCCGCGATGCGCCAGCCGATGCCCCAGACGATCCGCCAGACGAAGCGGAAGATCCCCCAGACCAGCCCGAAGACCCATGCGACCAGCGCCGAGAGCGGATCGCGCTTCTTCCTGCGCCGCGGTGCCGGGGGACGCCCGCCGCCTCCGCCCGACTTGGGCTTGGCCGTCGTCGCATTCCGCGCCGGGGGCGCGCCATATCGCCTGTCCGCCACCAGGGGCGGACGCCGTCCGTTCGACCCGCTCATGCCTGCCTTGTCCGTCGTTCGTCCCGCCGGGACTTTCGCGCGACTCTACCCGCAGGGACAGGGAATGTGGAGCCGCACCGGCTTTAAATCGGCTCTTCATGTTGCATTAAAAATGGGCGAATGCGCGGGTTGGTGCAAAAAATGTGCAACTTCTCGATGTGGGGGGCGCAGGTTCGCTGCCGTCCTGTTGTCGCCTGCCGATGGAGCGAGCCTTGTGGCTGCGTGGGGTCCGAAAGCGGCCCAATGCAGAACAGGGGATCGTCGTGAAACTCATCATTGCAGCAATCAAGCCGTTCAAGCTGGAGGAGGTGCGCGAGGCGCTCACCACCATCGGCGTCCGCGGCATGATGGTGACCGAGATCAAGGGCTTCGGCTCTCAGTCCGGCCACACGGAAATCTATCGCGGGGCTGAATATGCCGTGAACTTCGTGCCGAAGGTCCGCCTCGAGATCGTCGTGCCCGACAGCCTGGCCGACCCGGTGGTGGAGACGATCCGCACCACGGCCAAGACCGACAAGATCGGCGACGGCAAGATCTTCGTGCTCGACGTCGAACACGCTGTCCGCGTGCGCACGGGCGAAATCAACGACGACGCGCTCTGACGCGGACGGCAGAGGGATAGGGTAAGATGAAGAAACTTTCGCAACTTTGGGGCCTCTCCGCGCTTGCCGCGGCAGCCGCCCTGCCCGCATGGGCGCAGGAGGCCGCCACCGAGGCGGCCGAAGCCGCGGCCGAGACCGTCACCCCCGTCATGGACAAGGGCGACGTGTCGTGGATGCTGATCTCGACCGTGCTGGTCTTCTTCATGATCCTGCCCGGCATCGCGCTGTTCTACGGCGGCCTCGTGCGCGCGAAGAACATGCTGTCGGTGCTGATGCAGTGCACGCTGATCTGCTGCGTCGTGATGGTGATCTGGGTGCTCTACGGCTATTCCTTCGCCTTCGGCGGCGGCACCAGCCCGTTCTGGGGCGGCCTCGGCAAGCTGTTCCTCGCGGGCGTCACGCCCGACTCGATGTCGGCCACCTTCTCGGCGGGTTACGTCATCCCGGAATACCTGTTCATCTGCTTCCAGATGACCTTCGCGGCCCTTACCCCGGCGCTGATCGTCGGCGGTTTCGCCGAGCGGATCAGGTTCTCCGCAGTGCTGATCTTCGCGGTGATCTGGGTAACCTTCGCCTATTTCCCGATCGCCCACATGGTCTGGGATGCGAATGGCCTGATCTTCAAGTGGGGCGCGATCGACTTCGCCGGCGGCACCGTGGTGCACATCAACGCGGGCGTTGCGGCTCTGATCGGCGCTCTGATGCTCGGCAAGCGCGTGGGCTTCGGCAAGGAGAACATGGCGCCGCATTCGATGGTCATGACCATGATCGGCGCCTCTATGCTGTGGTTCGGCTGGTTCGGCTTCAACGTGGGCTCGAACCTCGAGGCGAACGGCGGCGCCACCCTCGCCATGATCAACACCTTCGTGGCCACCGCGGCCGCCGTGATCGCCTGGTCGCTGATCGAGGCGCTGCAGCGCGGCAAGGCCTCGATGCTCGGCGCGGCTTCGGGCATGATCGCGGGCCTCGTCGCCGTGACGCCTGCCTGCGGCACCATCGGCCCGATGGGGGCCATCGTCCTTGGCGCCCTCGCCTCTGTCGTCTGCTACTTCTTCGTGACCACCGTGAAGAACGCGCTGGGCTATGACGACAGCCTCGACGTGTTCGGCATCCACGGCATCGGCGGCATCATCGGCGCGGTCGGCACCGGCATCCTCTCGGCCGGCACCTTCGGCGGCGTGAAGGTCGAGGATTACTCGATCATCGGCCAGACCACGATCCAGATCCAGGCCGTCGCGGTGACGATCATCTGGACGGCCATCGTCTCGGTCGTCGCCTACAAGGTCGCCGACCTGATCGTGGGCCTGCGCGTCGATACTGAAAGCGAGCGGATCGGCCTCGACCAGACCTCGCACGGCGAATCGGCCTATCACGCCTGAGACAGACGGGGCGGCGGGTTCCTCCTCCCCCTGCCACCCCGAAAGCGGAAGGCCCGGACGATGGTCCGGGCCTTCTTCGTTCCGGGTCGGTTTGAGGTCCGCGGCAGCGCCGCACGCAGCCCCCTCGACGGGGGCGGCGGGCGGCACCTCCCCGTCAGCCGCGCAGCACCTCAGCCACCGCGCGGGCCAGCACCGGCACGGTCGTCCGGTTCAGCCCGGCGATGTTCAGCCGCGAGTCGCCCACCATGTAGACGGCGTGTTCCGTGCGCAGCTTCTCGACCTGCTCGGGGCTCAGGCCGAGGCGCGAGAACATTCCGCGGTGCTCGGAGACGAAGCCGAAGCGGTCCGATCCCGTCTCGGCACGCAGCGCCTCGGCCAGCAGTTGCCGCAGCGTCAGCATGTTCAGCCGAACCTCTTCGAGCTCGGCCTTCCAGTCCGCCGTCAGCGACTCGTCCTCGAGGATCATCGTCACCAGCCGCGCGCCGTGGTCCGGCGGGAACGAGAAGTTCTGCCGGTTCAGGAAGTTGAGGTTTCCCTGCACCACCGCCTTGCCCTCGGCCCCGCCGATGGCAATGAGGATGCCGGTCCGCTCGCGGTAGATGCCGAAGTTCTTCGAGCACGACGCAGCAATCAGCACCTCGGGCAGCTTCGAGGCGATCAGCCGGGTCGCTGCGGCATCTTCCTCCAGCCCGTCGCCGAAGCCCTGGTAGGCGAGGTCGATCAGCGGAACGGCGCCCGCCTTGGCGATGGCGGCGCAGATCGCCTCCCACTGCACCGGGTTCGGGTTGGCGCCGGTCGGGTTGTGGCAGCAGCCGTGCAGCAGCACCACGTCGCCCGCCTTCACCTGCGCGAGGTCGGCCATCATGCCGTCGAAATCGACCGCACCCGACTCGGCGTCGAAGTAGCGGTACTCCTGCATCGGGATGCCGAGGTACTTCACGATGGTCAGGTGGTTCGGCCACGTCGGGTTCGAGATCCAGACGGTGGCCTGCGGGGAAGCCATGCGCACCAGCTCCAGCGCCTGCCGCACCGCCCCCGTGCCGCCCGGCGTCGCGACCGAGGCCACGCGTTCGCCAGAGACAGCCCCGCCGAGGATCAGTTTCACCATCGCCGCGTTGTAGGCGGGCTCGCCCGCGAGGCCGGTGTAGGTCTTGGTCGTCTCGACCTCCCACAGCCGCTTTTCGGCCGCCTTCACCGCGCGCATCACCGGGGTCAGGCCGGTCGGGTCCTTGTAGACGCCCACGCCGAGGTCGATCTTGCCGTCGCGCGGATCCTCGCGGAACATCTGGATCAGTTGCAGGATCTTGTCCGCAGGTTGCGGCTTCAGGGCGGTCAGCATTCCTTCGTCATCCTTTCGCGACCTTGAGATCGTCGTACATGCCCCATTCGGCCCAGGAGCCGTCGTAGAGCGCATGATTGCGGTGCCCGATGATCTCGAGCGCGAGGCTCAGCACGGCGGCGGTCACGCCGGAGCCGCAGGTGGTGATCGCGGGCTTCGCGAGATCCACGCCCGCCGCCTCGAAGATCGCGCGCAGTTCGGCGGCGGGCTTCAGCGTGCCATTGCCGGTCAGCAGCGTCTGGAACGGCACGTTCTTCGAGCCGGGGATATGGCCGCCGCGCAGGCCCGGCCGCGGCTCGGGTTCGGTGCCCTTGAAGCGGCCTTCGGAGCGGGCGTCGATGATCTCGGCCTCGGCAAGCTTCGAGGCGTGGGCGACCTGCGTCACGTCCTTCACGAGGCCCGCCTGTCGCTGCACGGTCATGTGGCGGTCGCGCACGACGGGCGGCATGTCCTCGAGCGGATGGCCCTCGGCCGTCCATTTCGGCAACCCGCCGTCGAGCACGGCGACATCGGTCTTGCCCATCAGGCGGAAGGTCCACCAGACCCGGGGCGCGGACAGGATGCCCGCGCCATCGTAGATCACCACCTGGTGACCGTCGCCGATGCCCATCGCCCGCATCCGGCTGATGAACTTCTCGGGCGGAGGCGCCATGTGCGGCAGGGCCGAGCGCAGGTCCGCGATCTCGTCGATGTCGAAGAAGCGGGCGCCGGGAATGTGGCCCGCCTCGTATTCGGCGCGCGCGTTGCGCCCCATCGCGGGCAGATACCACGAGGCGTCGATGATCCTCAGGTCGGGATCCCGCAGGTGGGCGGCGAGCCAGTCGGTGGAAACGAGCGTTCTGGGATCATCGGTCATGGCGGGCTCCTCGGAAAGCCAATCCCGCTTAATCCGGCGGCTCTCCGCAGGCAAGCCCGCATGGCCGTGACCTCTGGGCGCGGGACGACCGTCGCCGGCTCAGACGTTCTGCTTCAGCAGGCGCTGCTTCTCGCGGTTCCAGTCGCGCTTGGCCTCGGTCGCGCGCTTGTCGGCGAGCTTCTTGCCCTTGGCGATGCCGATCTTCAGCTTCACGATGCCGCGGTCGTTGAAATACATCCGGATCGGCACGATGGTCATGCCCTCGCGCGCCGTGGCGTTCCAGAGCCGGGCGAGTTCCTTGCGCGAGACGAGCAGCTTGCGCTTGCGGCGCTCTTCGTGGCCCCAGGTCTTGGCCTGCAGGTAGGGGGCGATGTAGCCGTTGATCAGCCACAGTTCGCCATTCTCGACCGAGGCGTAGCTTTCGCCGATGTTCGACCCGCCCTGCCGGAGCGACTTCACCTCGGAGCCCATGAGGATGATGCCGGCCTCGATCTCCTCCTCGATGTGGAAATCGAAGCGGGCGCGACGGTTCTCGGCGATGAGCTTGCTGTTGGGGTCGGAATGCTTGGCCATGACGCGACCGAGATAGGCGAGCGGCGGGGCGCTGTCCAGCGTCGCGCGGGGAGGGTGCCGTCCGAGGGGGCATCGAGCCCCCTCGGACGGCGCTGCCGCGGAGGGTGGAACCGGCGGCGCGATCTGGCCGCCGGTGCAAGGTATCAGATCAGGCCGGCGTGGCGCATGGCGGCATCGATGCGCGCCCTGGTCGGATCGGTGAGGCCCACGAGCGGCAGGCGCACCTCGTCGGAGCAGCGGCCGAGCTTCGAGAGCGCGTATTTCGCCCCCACCAGCCCCGGCTCGAGGAAGATCGCCTCGTGCAGCGGCATCAGGCGGTCCTGATACTCCAGCGCCTTGGCAAAATCGCCGGCGAGCGTGGCCTGCTGGAACTCGGCGCAGAGGCGCGGGGCCACGTTGGCCGTGACCGAGATGCAGCCCACGCCGCCGTGCGCGTTGAAGCCGAGCGCCGTCGCATCCTCGCCCGAGAGCTGGATGAAATCCGTTCCGCAGGAGGCGCGCTGCTGGCTCACGCGTTCGATCTTGCCCGTGGCATCCTTCACGCCGATGATCCGGGGCAACTGCGCGAGCTTGCCCATCGTCTCGGGCGTCATGTCGACCACCGACCGGCCGGGGATGTTGTAGATCACGATCGGCAGGCTGCAGCAGTCGTGCAGCGCAGTAAAATGCGCGATGAGCCCGGCCTGGGTCGGCTTGTTGTAGTAGGGCGTCACGACCAGTGCCGCATTGGCGCCGACGCGTTCGGCAAAGCGGATCAGCCGGATGCCCTCGGCGGTCGAATTCGAGCCCGCGCCCGCGATCACCGGCACGCGGCCTGCGGCGGCGGCGACCACCGCCTCGATCACCGTCTCGTGCTCCTCATGGCTGAGCGTCGGGCTTTCGCCCGTGGTGCCCACCGGCACGAGCCCGGTCGAACCTTCGGCGATCTGCCAGTCCACGAGTTTCTTCAGCGTGTCCAGATCCAGCTCGCCGTTCTTGAACGGCGTCACAAGGGCAGGGATCGACCCTCTGATCATGACACGCATCTCCATCTGTTGGGCAGAGTCGCCCGGTTGAAACCGCGCCTTCCTAGCGTTCGCCGCAGGGCTTGCCAAGTTGTCGCCGGGACGCGGGCGGCTCTTGCGGTTGTGTGTTGCGGGCCGGTCCGCGCTTGGGCAGATTGCGCCCATGTCTTGCCCCCGTTCCGCCCGTCTCCCGTCGATCCGCGTTCTCGCGCTTCTGATCCTGCCGCTGCTGGTGGCGCTGCCGCCGGTGGCCCGTGCCGACGATCCCGAGGGCCTTCGCCTCGCCATGCGGCATGCCTGGGGCAAGGACTGGGGCGAGGCCGCGGCCCAGGCGCGGGCGACGGGGCCCCTGGCGCAGTCGATCGTGGAATGGCAGCGGCTTCGATCGGGCGAGGGGCTGCTGGGCGACTACGAATCCTTCCTGGCGCACCACGCCGACTGGCCGGGCCTGAAGCTGCTGCGCTCGGAAGGCGAGGAGGCGGTGGCGCGCTCGACCACGCCCTCGCGCGTGATCGCGTACTTCGGCTCGCGGGCGCCTGCCACGGCCATGGGCGCGATCGCGCTGGCCCGGGCGCTGGCCGGGACGGGGCGGCAGGCCGAGGCCGAGGCGGTGATCCGCCGCGCCTGGACCAGCCTTGCCTTCGATCCCGAGGAGGAGGCCCTTGCCCTGTCCTTGTTCCCCGACGTGCTGGCCCGGGCGCATGAGGAGCGCCTTGACATGCTGCTGTGGCAGAACCGCCCCGAGCAGGCGCGCCGGATGCTGCCGCGGGTGTCGGACGGCTGGAAGCGGCTGGCGGCGGCGCGGCTCGCGCTGCGGGCCGATGCCGATGGCGTGGACGGCCTGATCGCCGCCGTTCCGCCCGCGCTGGCGGACCATCCGGGCCTTGCCTACGAACGGTTCCTGTGGCGGTCGCGCAAGGGGCGGGACGCGGAGGCGGCGGCGCTGATGCTCGAACGCTCGCGCAGCGTCGCGGATCTGGGCGATCCCGAGCAATGGGCCGGGCGTCGCGCCGGGCTGGCGCGGGCGATGAACGAGGAGGGCGACCCGAAGACGGCCTATCGCCTCGCCGCCTCGCACCATCTGGAGGGCGGCGCGGATTTCGCCGAACTGGAGTTCTTCGCCGGCTTCGTGGCGCTGCGGAAGCTGGACGATGCCGAGACTGCGCTTGCGCATTTCCGGCGGCTTCAGGCGGCGGTGCGCACGCCGATCAGCCTGTCACGGGCGCTCTACTGGCAGGGGCGGGCGCTTGAGGCGCTGGGGCGGTATGACGACGCAGGGGCGGCCTTTGCGGCGGGTGCGAGGCACCAGACGGCCTATTACGGCCTGCTCTCGGCAGAGCGCGCCGGTATCGCCATGGATCCGGCACTGATCGCACCGCGCGCCGTGGGCGACTGGCGGCAGGCGGGCTTCGCCTCGTCGTCGGTTCTGGCTGCCGGGCGGCTTCTTCTGGCTGCGGGCGAGCGCGATCTTGGCAAGCGTTTCCTGCTGCATCTGGCCGAGTCGCTCGACGAGGGCGACCTCGACCGGCTGGCCGGCATGGCGCTGGAGATGGGCGAGCCGCATGTGGCGGTCCTGATCGCCAAGCAGGCGGCGGACCGGGGCATCATCCTGCCGCACGCCTATTTTCCGGTGCCGGACCTCGTCCCGCCGGACGGGCTGCCGGTCAGCCGCGCCCTGGCGCTGTCGATCGCGCGACGCGAGAGCGAGTTCAATCCGGTCGTCGTGAGTCCGGCGGGCGCGCGCGGGTTGATGCAGGTGATGCCGGGCACGGCCAAGCTGATTTCGGCGAAGGTCGGGGTGGATTACGAGCTGCGCCGGCTGACAGGCGATCCGGCCTACAACGTGCGGCTCGGCACGGCCTATCTGGCCCAGCTGGTGGAAGAGTTCGGTCCTTCGCTGGCACTGGTCGCCTCGGGCTACAATGCGGGACCGGGGCGGCCGCGGCGCTGGATCGCCGAGTTCGGCGATCCGCGTCAGGCCCATGTCGATGCGGTGGACTGGGTGGAGCAGATCCCGTTCTCGGAAACGCGCACCTATGTCATGCGGGTGACCGAATCCGTGGTGATCTATCGCGCGAAGCTTCGCGGTGCCGCGGGCGCCGTCCGCATCACCCCCGAGTTGAAGGGGTGAGCGGCGTCCCGCGGACGCTCCGGTGGAGCGTCCGAGCCGCGAACGGGCGACCCGTGGGAGCCCAATGAGCGGCGTCCCGCGGACGCTCCGGTGGAGCGTCCGAGCCGCGAACGAGCGACCCGTGGAGCCCAGTGAGCGGCGTCTTGCGGATGCTCCTGTGGAGCGTCCGAGCCGCGAACGGGCGAGGCGCGGGAGCCCAATGGGCGGCGTCTCGCGGAGGCTCGTGGATCGGAGCCCGCGCTACTCCTCCGACTTGATCCGCTTCTTCAGCGAGGCTTCGACGCGGAAGCCCTCGGGGATCTCGTCCCGGCCCTCGAGCACGAGGGCGGCCATGACCTCGCCCACTTTCGGGGCCATGCCGAAGCCGATCTTGAACCCACCATTGGCGACGTAATGCCCCGGCCGGCCCGGCCACTCGCCCAGCATCGGCGCAAGACTGCGGGCGCGCGGGCGCAGGCCCGCCCAGCGGGTCAGCACCGGGGCATCCGCGAGCCAGGGGCAGAGCGCCACCGCGCGGGCACGGACCGCGTCGAGCTGTTCGTCGGTGGTGTCGGGCGAGGTCCATTCGTTCTCGGCGGTCGACCCGACGGCCGTCGTGCCATCGCCGTGCGGCACGATCAGCAGGCCGGTCGCAAAGACCTGCGGCCGGTCCCGCGCATCGAGGCCCACGATCATCGCCTGGCCCTTCACGCCGCTGCCGACCGGCTTGCCCAGATCCTCGGACAGCGCCTGAAGACCGGCGACGCCGGTGGCCCAGACAACGGGTCCTGCCTCCTCGGCATCGCCGATGATCACCTCGCCGCCGCGCGCGCGGATCGCCTCGACCAGCGCGGCCGTGCCCATCCGCGGATGGATCCGGGCGGTGAGGGTGTCGTGGATCATCAGGCCGGTCGGGCTTTGCGGCACGAACTCGCCCTCGGCCGGGACGACCTCCCAGCGGAACCGGCCCTGCCAGAGCGTCTTGGCCTCCTCGGCGCGCGAGCAGGCATGCTCCACCGCGCGGTCGTCGGCCAGCGGCTGGTAGCGGCCGAGGCGGGCATAGCCGGTGGGCAGGCCCGAGGCATCGGCGACCTCGGCCCACCATGCCTCGCCCATCGCGAGGCTGTCGAACTGGAACGCCTTCTTGTCGTTCCACTGCTCGGGCACATGCGGCGAGAGCGCGCCCACCAGCCCGCCCGACGAGCCGGCGCCGATCGCCTTCGTCTCGATCAGCCGCACCTTCGCCCCGCGCTTCGCGGCGGCCCAGGCGACCGCAAGCCCGAAGATGCCGCCGCCCCGAATTGTCACATCCGGCGTTGTCATTTCCCGCGCCCTCGCCCACTGTCGCCACTTCCAGAGAAAGCAGGCTTTAGGACAGATGCCAGCCACAGGCCAGAGCGCGGATGTCGCGCGGAACGCAGGCGTCGACTGGCGCGACGGGGTGATCCCGGTCTCGACACGCTTCGACGACCCCTATTTCTCGCTCGCCGACGGCCTGGCCGAGACGCGGCACGTCTTCCTGTCCGGCAACGGCCTGCCCGCGCGGTTCCGCGAAGGGTTCCACATCGCCGAGCTTGGCTTCGGCACCGGGCTCAACATGCTGGCGGCGCTGATCGCGTGGCGGGCGGCGGGCGCGCAGGGGCGGCTGCGCTTCACCTCGTTCGAGGCCTTTCCCCTCGCCGCGCCCGAGATCACCCGCGCCCTTTCCGCCTTCCCCGAGGCCGAGGCGGTGGCCGGCCCGTTCCTCGAAGCCTGGGCCGCCGGTCGTTCGCGCTTCGTGAATGACGGGATCGAGGTCGAAGTGATCCTGGGCGACGCGCGCGAGACCCTGCCTAGCTGGGCGGGCCGGGCGGACGCATGGTTCCTCGACGGCTTCTCGCCCGCGAAGAACCCCGAGCTCTGGTCGCCGGAGCTGATGGCGGAAGTGGCCCGCCACACCGCGCCCGGCGGCAGCTTTGCCACCTACACCGCCGCTGGGCATGTGCGCCGGGCGCTGGAGGCCGCGGGCTTCGCGGTCTCCCGGCAGCCCGGACACGGGCGCAAGCGGCACATGACGAGCGGGATCCTACCGGCATGACCGAGCAGAACACCCGGCTCGGCATAGGCCTCATGGTGCTGACGACCTTCATCTTCGCGCTGCAGGACGGCATCTCGCGGCATCTGGCCGAGCATTACAGCGTCTTCATGGTGGTGATGATCCGGTTCTGGTTCTTCGCCGCCTTCGTGATGCTGCTGGCGGCGCGGCAGGCCGGGGGCCTCGCGCGGGCCGCACGCTCGCGCTATCCGCTGCTGCAGGCGCTGCGGGGCGTGCTTCTGGTGGCCGAGGTCTGCGTGATGGTCATCAGCTTCGTGAAGCTCGGGCTGGTGGCGAGCCACGCCGTTTTCACCTGCTATCCCCTTCTGGTCGCCGCGCTTTCCGGGCCGGTTCTGGGCGAGAAGGTGGGGTGGCGGCGCTGGACCGCCATCGGCGTCGGCTTCACGGGGGTCCTCGTGATCCTGCAGCCCGGCGTGGCGGTCTTCTCGCCCTGGGCGCTGGTGCCCTTGCTCTGCGCCTTCATGTTCGCGGTCTATGGCCTGCTCACGCGGTTCGTCGCGCGGGGCGATCCGGCCTCGGTCAGCTTCTTCTGGACGGGGACGGTGGGCGCGCTGGCGGTGACGCCGGTCGGCCTGTGGTTCTGGGAGCCGATGGCACTGGTCGACTGGGGCTGGATGGCGGCGCTCTGCTGCACGGCGGCCTTGGCGCACTGGTGCCTGATCCGCGCCTATGAATTGGCCGAGGCCAGCGCCGTCCAGCCCTTCGCCTATCTGCAGCTGCCCTTCGTGTCGGTTCTGGGTCTCACGATCTTCGACGAGACGCTGACGACGAACGTCGTCATCGGCGCCGGGATCGTGGTGGGTGCAGGGCTATTCACGCTGTGGCGGCAGCAGGTGCGGGAAAAAGATCCTTCCGGAAGGTGAGCGAGGTCGGCCGGTCGAAGCCCGGATGCGCGGTTGCCGCGACCTGCCGGAAACCCAGAGCGCGGAAGGTCGCGTGGTTCTCGACCAGCTCCACCCGCGTCTGCAATTCCAGCGCCGGCAGGCCCAACGCCCGCGCCCGTGCCTCGGCCGTGGCGACGAGGGCCCGGGCGAGGCCGCGGCGCTGCATCGACGGGTCCACCGCGAGCTTGCCGAGGTAGAGGCAGTCGGGCTTGGGCGTGAGGAACAGGCAGGCCGCAAGTGGATCGCCCGCCAGCCAGACCTCGCCCTCGCGCGCCTGTGCCGCGATGGCCTCGGGCGTCAGGCGGTGCATCGAGGACGGCGGATCGATCCGCCCCTCCATCCCGGCGAAAGCGCGCCGGATCAGGGCGAGGATCGCTGGCCAGTCTTCGGTTCCGGTGGCTTTGCGCGGTGTCATGGGGCCATCTCACAGCGTCACGGCCTACGGGTCAACGGCAACATCTTGGGGATAACAGGCCACAACCCGCCATATGAGGGGCCCGGCGGTTGACTTGCCCAGCCCCAGACCGGACCATGCCGAACCGACCGGGAATCAGAAGGAACGCGCCTTGCGGTTCAGCCGCCTCCGTCTCAACGGCTTCAAGAGCTTCGTGGACCCCACGGATCTGGTGATCCACGAGGGGTTGACGGGCGTCGTGGGGCCGAACGGCTGCGGCAAGTCGAACCTGCTCGAAGCCTTGCGCTGGGTGATGGGCGAGAACCGCCCAACCGCGATGCGCGGGGCGGGGATGGAGGACGTGATCTTCGCCGGCGCCGCGACGCGGCCGGCGCGCAACTTCGCCGAGGTGGCACTGGTCATTGACAACGCCGACCGTCTCGCGCCCTCGGGGTTCAACGATGCGGACACGATCGAGATCGTGCGGCGCATCACCCGCGACGCGGGCAGCGCCTACAAGGCCAACACCCGGGACGTGCGCGCGCGCGACATCCAGATGCTGTTTGCCGATGCCTCGACCGGCGCGCATTCGCCGGCGCTGGTGCGGCAGGGGCAGATCTCGGAACTGATCAACGCCAAGCCCAAGGCGCGGCGGCGTATTCTGGAAGAGGCCGCCGGGATCTCGGGCCTCTACCAGCGCCGGCACGAGGCCGAACTGCGGCTGACGGCGACCGAGCAGAACCTCGCCCGGGTCGAGGATGTGCTGGAGCAGCTGGCCCAGCAGCTTTCGACGCTGGCCCGGCAGGCGAAGCAGGCCGCGCGCTACCGCGAGATCGGCGAGGAACTGCGCCGGGCCGAGGGCTCGCTGCTCTACCGCCGCTGGCGCGAGGCCGATCAGGCGCGGACCGAGGCGCTGGCCGCGCTGCGCGAGCGCATGGTGGTGGCCGGCCAGTCCGAGGCCACCGCGCGCAAGGCCGCAACGCTGCGCGCCGAGGCCGAGGAAGCCCTGCCGCCGAAGCGCGAGGAGGAGGCAGTCTCGGGCGCAATCCTGCAACGCCTGACCGTGCAGCGCGACGCCCTTGCCGCCGAGGAGGATCGCGCGCGCGCCACCATCGCAACGCTGATGTCCCGGGTGGACCAGCTTTCGCGCGACATCGAACGCGAGACGGGGCTGAACCGCGACGCGGCCGAGACCATCGCCCGGCTGGAATGGGAACGCGACGCGCTGGAAAAGGCGCACGAGGGCCATGACGAGCGGCTGACCGAGGCGAGCGACGCCGCGCATGAGGCCGCCGCAATCCTTTCGGAACGCGAGGAGGTGCTGTCCGAGCGCACCGAGGACGTGGCACGGCTTTCCGCGCGCCATCAGTCGGCGCAGCGGATGCTGGCCGACACGCGCACGACCGTCGCCCGCTCCGAATCCGAGGCTGCGCGCGCGCGCGACGCCGTCGAAGGGGCCGCCGAGGCGCAGGAGCGCGCCGCCGAGGCCTTCGAGGCCGCGGCCTCGGCCCAGGAAGAGGCGCAGGAGCGCGCCGAAGCCGCCGAGGAGGCGCTGGTTCTGGCCGACGAGGCCCGCGCCGAGGCGCAATCGCGCGAGGCCGAGGCCCGGGCCGCCCGCTCCGCCGCGGAAGGCGAGGCCAATGCCCTGCGGGCCGAGGTGGCGGCACTCGCCCGGCTGGTCGAGCGCGAGGCGCAGGCGGGAACCCAGCTTCTCGACCGGGTGCAGGTGGAGCCGGGCTACGAGGCCGCACTGGGCGCGGCGCTGGCCGATGACCTGCGCGCGCCCGAGGTCGAGGCCGGGGCGCGCTCGGGCTGGGCACTGCTGCCGGATTACGACGATGCCGCGGACCTACCCGCGGGGGGCGAGCCGCTGGCCTCGCATGTCGGGGTGCCCGAGGTGCTGCGCCGCCGGATCGGCCAGATCGGTCTGGTCGAGCGCAGCCGGGGTGCGGCCCTGCAACCCCTTCTGCGGCCGGGGCAGCGGCTGGTCAGCCTTGAGGGCGATCTCTGGCGCTGGGACGGGTTCCGGGCGGGGGCCGAGGATGCGCCCTCGGCCGCGGCGTTGCGGCTGAAGCAGCTGAACCGGCTGGTGGCGCTGAAGCGCGATCTCGAGGAGGTCGCCGCGCGGGCGGAAGGCGCGCGTCAGGCGCATGAGGCGCTTCAGGCGCGGCTGGCGCAGTTGACCCGCGCCGATCAGGAGGCGCGCGAGGCCCGCCGCGCCGCGGATGCGCGGGTGACCGAGGCGAGCCGCGCGGCCTCGAAGGCCGAGGCGGAGCGGTCCATTGCCGGTGGCAAGCTGGAATCGGCCCGCCTTGCGGTGAAGCGTTACGAGGACGAGGCGGCCGAGGCCCGCACCCGCCTGCGCGAGGCCGAGGCTGCGGTACTGGCGCTGCCGGATCTGGACGCCGCGCGCTCGGGGATCGAGGATCTGAAGATGGCGGTCGAGGCCGCCCGGATCACCATGATGTCCCGCCGCTCGCAGGCCGACGAGTTGCGGCGCGAGGGCGAGGCGCGGCTGCGGCGCCGGCAGGAGGTGACCAAGGACCTTTCGGGCTGGAAGCACCGGCTGGAGACCGCCGAGAAGCGCAGCGCGGAACTTGCCGAGCGCAAGGCCCAGACCGAGGAGGACCTGCGCGAGGCCTCGGAAGCGCCCGAGGAGATCGCCGCCCGCCGCGAGGATCTGGCCGAGGCGATCGAGGCGGCCGAGGAGCGCCGCAGCCGCGCTGCGGATGCGCTGGCGGCGGCCGAGACGGCGCTGCGGGATGCCCAGACCGCCGAGCGCGAGGCCGAGCGTCAGGCCGGTGAGGCGCGCGAGGCCCGTGCCCGCGCCGAGGCGCGCGCCGACGCCGCCGGCGAGGCGCTGGAGCTTGCCGCGGAACGCATCCGCGAGGAGACCGAACGCACGCCCCAGCAGCTGCTGGACCTGCTCGGCACCGATCCCGACCGTATCCCGACCGTCGAGGCGCTGGAAACCGACATCGCCCGCCTCAGGCGGCAGCGCGAGGCGCTGGGCGCCGTCAACCTCCGCGCCGAGGAGGATGCGCTTTCGGTGCAGCAGGAATACGACACGCTGCGCAGCGAGAAGATCGACCTCGAGGAGGCGGTGAAGAAGCTGCGCGCCGGCATCCAGGGCCTGAACCGCGAAGGACGCGAGCGTCTGCTGACCGCCTTCGAGCAGGTGAACGCCAGCTTCGGCACGCTCTTCACCCATCTCTTCGGCGGCGGCGAGGCGCGGCTGGTGATGGTGGAAAGCGACGACCCGCTGGAGGCGGGGCTGGAAATCATGTGCCAGCCGCCGGGCAAGAAGCTCTCGACGCTGTCGCTTCTGTCGGGGGGCGAGCAGACGCTGACGGCGCTTGCGCTGATCTTCGCGGTGTTCCTGGCCAATCCTGCGCCGATCTGTGTGCTGGACGAGGTGGACGCGCCGCTCGACGACGCGAACGTGACGCGGTTCTGCGACCTTCTGGACGAGATGACCCGGCGGACCGAGACGCGATTCCTGATCATCACCCACCACGCGGTGACGATGGCGCGCATGGACCGCCTGTTCGGCGTGACCATGGCCGAGCAGGGCGTCAGCCAGCTCGTCTCCGTCGATCTCAAGAAGGCCGAGTCGCTGGTGGCCTGATCGCACCGGCCGCGGGCCTTACAGCCGCGAGACCTTGGCCCTCAGGTCCAGCGTTGCGCTGCGCAGCAGGCCCCGCGCCGACAGTGCGGCCCGGGTGGCGGCATCGGGGTTCTGGATGCGGTCGTAGAAGGCCAGGATCTCCTCCGGACCCGCCGCCTGAAGCGCGGCCTGCAGCGCGGGATTGAACTGGTAGGCGCCCCGGGACAGCCGGAACGGCAGCTGGCGGAGCCAGCGCGCGCGATCCTCCGCGTGGAAGTGGAGAAGGGCGAGGCGCTCGTCGAAGGGCACGCCGGAGACACGCTCTCCGGCGCGGAAGGCGCCGTGCAGCCGTGGCTGGAAGCGCGACAGCCCGGTGCGGAACAGGCACTTCCCCGCGGAATGGCTGAGCACCCCATCGGGCAGGAGCGGGGCGTGGGGCCCGAAGGCGATGCTGCGGTTGCCCGCGTGACCGGGGCCGGGCATGGCAGCGCGGAACTGGCGGGCCGTGAAGATGTCGTCGGTCAGGTCCGGGTCATGCAGCGCCTCCCACGGGGGCGCGCGCAGGATCGGCTGGTCGGACGGGGTCGAGGCCAGCACCTCGGGCAGCGGAACCGCGGGAAGCAGGAACTCGTCCACGTCAAGATGCGCAAGCCAGGGCAGCGAGGTCTCGGCATAGACCCGGTTCATGTTGCACGTCTGGCGGTTCTGGTGCTTCGGCGGCCGGCGGCCCAGCGTGCCGCGCCACCACTCGAGGCTGCAGTGCGTCACTGTCACCTCGGGCCGCGCCGCCAGCAGGTCGGCCGCCTCGTCCTCGGGGTCGTCGAGGAACAGCCAGACATGGGCGGCCCCGAGGTCGAGGTGATGGGCGACGAACGCCAGCACCTGATCGGACGGCGCCTTCACCGTGCAGCAGACGCCCCAGCTCATGCGGATCGGCCCGGCAGATCGACTGGCCTGCGGACCTGCAGCGGTCGCGGCTGACGGGGCTGGAAGATCGTGGGCGGGCACTGCATGGTGCGACCTTAGCAGCAGCGGCCGTGGCGGCAACGGCCGCTGCATCCGGCAACCATTCGCCGTCTCACGGACACGTGCCCGGAATGCGCCATTTCGTTAACCGCGCGTTAAGCTTTCCCCCCAAAGCTGAGGCAAGTTCTCGGCAAACTTGAAGGAAGCCAGAATGCACGTCCTGATTGTTGAGAGCCGCGAAGATCTTGCCGGACAATGGGCCGACCGCCTGCGCGAGGCCGGGATCACCGTGCATGTCACCCATTCTCAGGAATGCGCGGTTCGCGTGCTGTGTGCGCACCGGATCCAGGTCGTGATGCTGGACCTCATGCTGGATGACGGCTCCGCGCTGGCGGTGGCCGACTTCGCCGCTTTCCGTCAGCCCTGGGCCAAGGTTGTCTTCCTGACCGACACCACCGTATTCTCGGACGGGTCGATCTTCAGCCACTGCCAGAACGCCTGCGGCTACTTCGCGACATCGACTCCCGTGAACGATCTGGCAACGATCGTGGAACATTACCTGCGCGCGGCGTAAGCTGCGAATTTTTTGTAACAACCTTGCCATCCCCCACGAAATCTTCTTTCGTATGGCTTGATTTTTCACCGTTTGTCACCAGACTCATTTTTGAGCACCAGGGAGTATTTCATGCTCGAGTATTTGCCTCAGGAGATCAGGGATGGCCTTGCTGCCGCGCAGAAGGCCGAGATGAAGCGCAAGTCCCGGCTGCGGGTCCGCTTCGGCGGAACCGAGATCCCGGTGCTTCGGCTGTGGGACGGGGGTTTTGCGCTGGATGCCGACCAGATCCGCAACCTGCGCGGCCTCGTGAACCTCTACGACGGCGAGCGGCTGGTCTGCCACTGCCTCATCGTCTGCGCGGTCGTGGAGAACGGCGAGCTGCTGTGCGAGTTCAAGCGGGCAACGATGCCGACCGACAGGCCGCCGGTCGACTTCTGGCGTGACGAGCACGCGAAGGGCGCCCCGCGGGCCTGAGCCTACTGCAGGTCCGCGAAGGCCTCCGTCAGCCGGTCGAGCGCCTCGGACACCTGTGCCCGGGGCGCTGCGATGTTGAAGCGCAGGAATGTTTCGCCGCCGGCGCCGAAGGTCGGGCCGTGGTTGGCCGCGATCCGCGCCTGACCCTCGACCCGGCGCAGGATCTCCTCGGTCGTCATTCCGGTGCCCGAAAAATCCACCCACGCGAGGTAGGTCGCCTCCAGTGGCATGGAGCGCAGGCCGGGAATGGCGTCGATCCGCTCGTCGAACAGGCGGCGGTTCCCGTCGAGATAGCGCATCAGCGTATCCACCCATTCCGCACCTGCGGCGGAATAGGCGGCCGTGACCATGAACAGCCCGAAGGAGTTCGGCGAGATGCCGAGCGCCGCGACCCGTGCCGCGAAGCGCGCGCGCAGCGCCGGATCGGGGATGATGACATTGCCCGCATGGGCGCCGGCGATGTTGAAGGTCTTGGTGCCGGCGGTCAGCATGACCAGACGGTCCGCGATCTCCGGGGCGGCCAGCGGCATGACGGTATGGTGCTGGCCGGGGTAGACCAGATCGTGGTGGATCTCGTCCGAGACGAGGATCAGGTCGTGCCGCGTGCAGAACTCGGCCACCTGCCGCAGTTCCTCGACCGTCCAGACCCGGCCGCCCGGATTGTGCGGCGAGCACAGGATCAGCATGCGCTCCCGCCCGGTCATCTGCGCCTCCCAGGCGGCGAAGTCCATGACGTAGCGCCCGTTCTCCTGCGCAAGGCGGCACTCCACCACCTCGCGGCCCGCCGCGCGGATCACGCGGGCGAAGGCATGGTAGACCGGGGTCATCAGCACGATGCCGTCGCCCGGTTGCGTGAAGGCCTCGACGCAGAGCGCGGTGCCGTTCACGAGGCCGTGGACGGTGAATATCGACTCGGCCGGCACCTCCCAGCCATGGCGGTGGGTCATCCACCAGCGGATCGCGTCGAGGTAGTCGCGCTCGTCGCCATAATAGCCATAGACGCCATGGGCGGCCATCGACTCGACGGCGGCCTGGACGCAGGCCGGCGGACGGAATTCCATGTCGGCGACCCACATGGCGATCCCGGTGGCGGCGGGGACGCCGTAGATCTTCTCCATCATGTCCCATTTCACCGAATGGGTGCCCCGGCGGTCGATGCGCTCGTCGAAATTCATGGCGGCTCCTTGTCGCGGAGCTGAGCCTAGCCATCGGGCGCGCGGGTGCAAGCAGGAGGCACGCCGGTGACCCTGCGCGCCGGGCGTTCGGGCGCAAGGGATGCGAAGGCGTGCCGCAGACCCGGCCCGTCCCGGCCATTGCACGAAGGCCGATCAAGTCGTAAATCGGGGCCATGATACGCCCCATCCTGATCCACCCCGACCCGCGCCTGAAGAAGATCTGCGACCCCGTCGCCGAGATCACCGACGACCTGCGCCGGCTGGCGGACGACATGCTGGCCACGATGTACGAGGCTCCCGGCATCGGGCTCGCGGCGCCTCAGGTCGGTGTGACCCGGCGGCTGATCGTGCTCGACTGCAACAAGGAGGGCGACGGCGCGAAACGCCCGCTCGCCATGCTCAACCCGCAGATCGTGTGGCAGTCCGAGGATGTGAACACCTACGAGGAAGGCTGCCTGTCGCTGCCGAACGTCTTCGCCGATGTCGAGCGCCCGTCCGAGGTCAAGGTGCGCTGGACCGGCATCGACGGCCGCGAGGAGGAGGAGCAGTTCTCCGGCCTCTGGGCGACCTGCGTGCAGCACGAGATCGACCACCTCGATGGCAAGCTGTTCATCGACTACCTGCGGCCGCTGAAGCGGCAGATGATCACGCGCAAGATGGAAAAGTTCAAGCGTGCGCAGGCGAGTGGCCTTGTGGTGAAGGCCTGATGGCGACGCTGCCGATCCTGCGCTGGCCGGACCCCCGGCTCGCGCAGCGATCCGGGGCGGCGGTGCTCGGGCCGGATCTGGACCGGTTGGCAAAGGACATGCTGGACACGATGTATCACGCCCGAGGCCGCGGTCTGGCGGCGCCGCAGGTCGGCGAGGCGATCCGGCTGTTCGTGATGGATGCGACGTGGAAGGACGGCTGGGCCGAGCCGCGCGTCTTCGTGAATCCCGACCTGCTGTGGATGTCGGACGAGCGTGAGGAAGGCCTCGAAGGCTGCCTGTCGATCCCGGGCATCGGCGTCTCCGTCCGCCGGTCCACCGCGATCCGGCTGCGCTGGACCGATCCCTCGGGTGCCGCGCATGAGGAGGAGCTGCGCGGGTTCGCCGCGATCTGCGCACAGCACGAGATCGACCACCTCGACGGCATCGTGATGCTCGACCGCCTGACGCCGGCGGCGCGGGCGGCGGCCCTGACGGAGTATTCGGCATGATCCGGCCTTTCGTGATGTATCCCGACAAGCGGCTGAAGACCGTGGCCGAGCCGGTGGCCACCGTGACCGACGAGATCCGCGCGATCTGGAACGACATGGTGGAAACCATGGATGCGATGCCGGGCTATGGCCTTGCCGCGCCGCAGATCGGGGTGATGCTGCGGCTCGCGGTCGTCGACTGTTCGGAAAGCCGGGGCAAGGCCGTCCGGCTTGCCAACCCCGAGATCCTGCATGCCTCGGGCCAGTTCCGCGACCACGAGGAGGGCAGCCCGAACCTGCCCGGCGCCACGGCCGTGATCTCGCGCCCGCGGGCGGTGACGGTGCGCTTCCTGAACGAGGCGGGCGAGGTCGAGGAGCGCGATTTCGTGGATATCTGGGCGACCTCGGTGCAGCACCAGATCGACCACCTGAACGGCAAGCTCTACATCGACCATCTCTCGGCGCTGAAGCGGAAGATGGTCATCGCAAAGTCCGAGAAATACCTGCGCCGGGTGGGCTGAGGCCATGAGGATCGTCTTCATGGGCTCGCCCGAGTTCTCGGTGCCGGTGCTCGACGCGGTTCATGCCCATCACGAGGTCGTCTGCGTCTATTGCCAGCCGCCCCGCCCGGCGGGACGCGGCAAGAAGGACCGCCCGACCCCGGTGCAGGCGCGCGCAGAAGAGCTGGGCCTGCCGGTGCGGCATCCGAGTTCGCTGCGGACCCCCGAGGCGCAGGCGGAATTCGCGGCGCTCGGGGCCGAGGTGGCGGTGGTCGTGGCCTATGGGCTGATCCTGCCGCAGGCGATCCTCGATGCGCCCGAGCGCGGCTGCCTGAACATCCATGCCTCGCTCCTGCCGCGCTGGCGCGGCGCGGCGCCGATCCATCGTGCGATCCTCGCGGGCGACGCCGAGACCGGGATCTGCATCATGCAGATGGAGGCGGGGCTCGACACCGGCCCCGTGCTGATGTGCGAGAAGACCCATATCGGCCCGGAAGAGACGACGCGCGACCTGCACGACCGGCTGTCCGGGATCGGCGCGCGGCTGATCCTCGGCGCGCTCGATGCGCTGGACGATCTGGTGCCGCAGCCGCAGCCCGACGACGGCGTGACCTACGCGGACAAGATCGCGAAGCACGAGGCGCAGATCGACTGGACCCGGCCCGCCGTCGAGATCGACCGGCAGATCCGCGGACTGTCGCCCGCTCCCGGCGCCTGGACGCTGCTGAACGGCGAGCGGGTCAAGCTGCTTCGCTGCCGGCTGGCGGCGGGGCAGGGCCGGCCGGGCGAGGTGCTCGGCGGGTTCACCATCGCCTGCGGAGACGGCGCGGTCGAGGTCACCCTGGCTCAGCGCGAGGGCAAGCGACCGATGGAGCCCGAGGAATTCCTTCGCGGCTTCCCCTTGCAGACGGGCAGCCTCGCCGCGACCTTGTAATACAGCGGACGCGGGCAATCCGCCGATCGGAGGTGATCGATGACCCTGTACCTGATGCTGCTGATCGTCGGTGCCGCGGCGGGCTTCCTTGCCACGCGCTTCATGCGCCTCGAGGCCGATGTGCCCACGACGGTGGCCATCGGCATGGCGGGCGCGGTGGTGGGCTGGCTGGTGCTGCGCGTGCTGATGGCGCTGACGGGCGCGCTGGCGCTGTTCGTGGGCGCGGTGGCGGGCGCGATGCTGGTGATCTGGCTCTGGCGGCGCTACAGGGCCTGACCAAGGCGCTTCGCCGCATCCTTGAGGCGAAAGCCCCGGCCGCCCGCCGGCTGCCAGATCCGCTGCCCCTGCCAGAGCGCGAACATCATGGCCGCCGGTTCCGCCCGGCCCAGCCGCAGGGCCAGCGCGGCTTCGACCTGTTGCCGCCAGACCTCGGCGCGGTGGCGCAAGTCTGGCATGGCCAGCGTGAGCGAGACGAGATGCGGATCCGCGGCAGGGCTGATCGCCTTCAGGAAGGCGGGGGCCTTGCCCTCCGCCCCCGCGGCCTCGGTCGCGGCCTCGACCCTGTCCCAGAAGTCACCCAGCGCCGCCCGCATCATCGCGTCCCGGGTCCCGTAGCGTCCGGCGAGCGTTGCCGCCGCAAGGCCGGTGGCCCGCGAGACGGTGCCGAAGGACACCCCCCTGTCGCCGTCGGCCGCGAGCAGCCGGCAGATCGTCTCATGCACCACGGCATCGGGAAGGGAGCGCGGTCGGGCCATTCGGGAAGCCTAACCGAACGAAGGCTCGTAAACTAGCGCGACTTGAACGGGGCCATTCCGGCGCGGGCCAACTCGTCCGCGCGCTCGTTCTCGGCATGGCCGGCGTGACCCTTGATCCAGCGCCACGTCACCTTGTGGCGCTTCTGCGCGGCGTCCAGACGCTCCCACAAATCGGCGTTCTTCACCGGCTTGCGGTCGGCGGTCTTCCAGCCGTTCTTCTTCCAGCCGTGGATCCAGGTGGTCACGCCGTTCTTCACATAGGCGCTGTCGGTGACGATGGTGATCTCGGCCGGGCGTGACAGCGCCTCCAGCGCCGAGATCGCGGCCAGAAGCTCCATCCGGTTGTTGGTGGTCAGCTGCTCGCCGCCCGACAGGGTGCGTTCCTTCACCACCGCCTCGCCGTCGCGGGCAAGCATCAGTACGCCCCAGCCTCCGGGGCCGGGATTGCCGCTGCAGGCACCGTCGGTATAGGCGAAAAGCTCTGACATGGGGCGGGCCTACCGCAACCGCGCGGGCGGCACAAGTCAGACCCGGTGGTAGGGAGAGCCGGCGAGGATGGTGGCGGCGCGATAGAGCTGTTCGGCCAGCATCACCCGCACCAGCATGTGCGGCCAGACCATCCGCCCGAAGGACAGGGCCAGATCGGCCCGGTCGCGCAGCTTCGGCGCAAGCCCGTCCGCCCCGCCGATCACCAGCGCCACGTCGCGCCCGCCGTCGCGCCATCGCGCCAGCTGCTCGGCGAACTCGGGCGAGGAGAGGGTCCGGCCGCGCTCGTCCAGCACGGCGAGGGCCGCGCCGGCGGGCATCGCGCGCGAGAGCAGTTCGGCCTCGGCCTCCATGCCGCCGCCGCGCTTGTCCTCGACCTCGATCAACTGCACGGGCGGCAGGCCCAGCGGGCGGCCGGTGCGCTCGAACCGGGCGAGGTAGTCCTCCACGAGGTGACGCTCGGGCCCGCTGCGAAGCCGGCCCACGGCGCAGAGGGCTAGCTTCATCAGGCGCGCGACAGGCCTTGCGCGCCGCCCGGCATCCACATCTTCTCGAGCTGGTAGAACTCGCGCACCTCGGGGCGGAACACGTGGACGATGACGTCGCCGGTATCGATCAGCACCCAGTCGCCGGTTTCCTTGCCCTCGACCTTCGAGAAGCGGCCGAACTGCTGCTTCACCCGGTCCATCAGCTTTTCCGAGATGGCGGCAACCTGGCGCGAGGAACGGCCCGAGCAGATGACCATGTAATCGGCCATGTCCGAGCGGCCGCGAAGGTCGATCTGCACGATGTCCTCGGCCTTGTCATCCTCCAGCGAGGCGAGGATTCCCTGCAGAAGGGCCTCGCTCGACGGTTGGTCGGTGGTTTCAGACGCGGCGCTCATTCGAGGCGGCCGCTGCCCGACCGGAAGTCCGGTCGTGGGATCAGAATGAGACAGGACATCGTCCTCCCGTGTGGCGCGCCGCTGAGGCCCCGGCGCCGGGCATGGCTGCAAGCGTAACACCGCCCTCCCGAAATCTCAATGAGCGGTGGCAGGCGGTTAGCTGTCGGCGAGGCGGAAGGCAACCTCGTTCCGCCTGTTCCAGGGCAGGGTCATCGGCGAGTCGTAGAAGTAGAACAGCGGTCCCGCGGCCACCGGCAGGCCTCGCGCGGCGATCCAGCCGCCAAGGTCGCGCGATTGCCGCTCGAGCGTGGGAGAGGTCGGCCAGCCGGAAAAGCGGCGCACCGCCTGCCGCGACGCGGGCACGGTGACGAACTGGATGCGGCTGTCGTTGGGCGGGGGCAGGGTCTCGGCGCTGGACCCGGCCGGCATCATGAAGCGGACCACCCAGTGGTCGGCCCCGTCCGGCGCCTGCGTGACCGGCACCGTCATCGCGACCTTCCTGCCATGGGAATTGCCCCCGAAGATGTAGCGCGCCAGCACACGGAAGCCGCGGTTGATGGCGGTGGCGCGGTCCCCGGCGATGCAGACCTGCGCCGCAAGATGGGGCGCGTAGCGTCGCAGCTCGACCGAGTCCTCGACGCGCTCCACCTCGTAGGCGGGCAGTTCATAGCCCTTGTAGTCCGCAACCTCGGTCATCTCGCACCTCCCGGAACGCTACACAACGCATGTCGGCCCGTCCGGTTCGTCGCCGTATTGCCTGACGCCGGATTCGGGCGTAAAACCCCGCTCCATGGAACGCATCTTCGACATGGACGATCGCGCACGGCTGCCTTGGCGGTTCTACGGCGCCAGCCTCTCGATCCTCGCCCGGCTTTGATGCCGGGGCGCAGCGTCCGACTGCCTTTCCGTCATTGACATCAGCCATCCGCGAGAGAGCCATGACCGCTCCTAGAACGCTCTACGACAAGATCTGGGACGACCATGTCGTCCATCAAGCCGAAGACGGCACCTGCCTGCTCTACATCGACCGGCACCTCGTCCACGAAGTGACGAGCCCGCAGGCCTTCGAGGGGCTGCGCATGACCGGCCGCAAGGTGCGCGCGCCGGAAAAGACCATCGCCGTGCCGGACCACAACGTGCCGACGACGGAAGGCCGCGACACGCGCATCGACAACGAGGAATCGCGTATCCAGGTCGAGGCGCTCGACAGGAACGCGAAGGACTTCGGGATCAACTACTATCCGGTGTCGGACATCCGTCAGGGCATCGTGCACATCGTCGGCCCCGAACAGGGCTGGACGCTGCCGGGCATGACGGTGGTCTGCGGTGACAGCCATACCGCCACCCACGGCGCCTTCGGCTCGCTCGCCCACGGCATCGGCACCTCCGAGGTCGAGCATGTGCTGGCCACCCAGACGCTGATCCAGAAAAAGTCGAAGAACATGAAGGTGGAGATCACCGGGAGCCTCCGCCCCGGCGTCACCGCCAAGGACATCACGCTCTCCGTCATCGGCCTGACCGGCACGGCGGGCGGCACCGGCTATGTCATCGAATATTGCGGGCAGGCGATCCGCGAGCTGTCGATGGAAGGCCGGATGACCGTCTGCAACATGGCGATCGAGGGCGGCGCTCGCGCGGGCCTGATCGCGCCGGACGAGGTGACCTTTGAATACGTGAAAGGCCGCCCGCACGCGCCCAAGGGCGCGGCGTGGGAAGCGGCGCTTTCCTACTGGAAGACGCTCTTCACCGACGAGGGCGCGCATTTCGACAAGGTGGTGACGATCCGCGGCGAGGACATCGCGCCCGTCGTGACCTGGGGCACGAGCCCCGAGGACGTGCTGCCGATCACCGCCACCGTGCCCTCGCCCGAGGAGTTCACCGGCGGCAAGGTCGAGGCCGCGCGACGCAGCCTCGAATACATGGGCCTGACGCCCGGCATGAAGCTGACCGACATCAAGATCGACACGGTCTTCATCGGCTCCTGCACCAACGGCCGGATCGAGGACCTGCGTGCCGCGGCCGAGATCCTGAAAGGCAAGAAGATCGCCCCCGGCATGCGGGCGATGGTCGTGCCCGGCTCGGGCCTCGTTCGTGCGCAGGCCGAGGAAGAGGGTCTGGCGCAGATCTTCATCGACGCGGGCTTTGAGTGGCGCCTTGCCGGCTGCTCGATGTGCCTCGCGATGAACCCCGACCAGCTCTCCCCCGGCGAGCGCTGCGCCTCGACCTCGAACCGGAACTTCGAGGGCCGGCAGGGCCGCAACGGCCGCACGCATCTGGTCAGCCCCGGCATGGCCGCAGCCGCCGCCATCACCGGGCACCTCACCGATGTGCGCGAGATGATGGCCGAGACCGTCTGATCCCCTGCCGGAGGCGAAGGCCGCCTCCGGCGCCGCTGCGGCGGACCACCCAGGGAAACCGAAATGGATAAATTTACCAAGCTGACAGGTGTCGCGGCGCCCATGCCGCTCGTGAACATCGACACCGACATGATCATCCCGAAACAGTTCCTGAAGACGATCCAGCGCTCGGGTCTCGGCAAGAACCTGTTCGACGAGATGCGCTACAATCAGGACGGCACCGAGATCCCCGACTTCGTGCTGAACCAGCCGGCCTACCGCGACGCCCAGATCATCGTGGCGGGCGACAACTTCGGCTGCGGCTCGTCGCGCGAACACGCGCCCTGGGCGCTGCTGGACTTCGGCATCCGCTGCGTGATCTCGACGAGTTTCGCCGACATCTTCTACAACAACTGCTTCAAGAACGGCATCCTGCCCATCGTGATGCCGCCCGAGGTGGTTGCCATGCTGATGGAGGACGCGCGCAAGGGCGCTAACGCCCGGATGACCGTGGACCTCGAGACGCAGACCGTGACGACCTCGGATGGCCAGTCCTTCCCGTTCGAACTTGATTCGTTCCGCAGGCACTGCCTGATGAACGGCCTCGACGACATCGGGCTCACGCTGGAAAAAGTGGCAGCCATCGACGGCTTCGAGAAGAAGGCCGCAACCTTGAGGCCGTGGGTCTGAGCTTAAGTCTACCTCAAGATGAGAGGCCGCCTCCGGGCGGCCTTACTCTTTCCACCTTTTGATGCAATATGGAGACACAATCTCCTCGAATACGTCACAAAGCTTAGCTTTCCTTTCCCCGCGATTGCGGCAAAAGGCGAAAGTAGGCACGTTTTGGGCAGTGACGCGGCAACCCGCCGGCAAGTGCGGGGATCTTCGGGACCTGTCGGGGCCAACGCTCCGTTCGATCCGATTTGATGGGTGGGAAGGCAGTGATTTCAAGGCTTGCGGGCGCGATCGTGCGCGCCGTCCTCGTCGTCGTTCTTCTGGCGACGCCCTCGATCCTGTTGCCGGGCGTCGGCTCGGACGGAAAGCAGATGGTGGCCCTGGTGGCGCTTTTCGGCGGCATCCTGACACTGGTGGAATACAACGCGACATATCCGGGCCTGATCGAGTTCCGCGACGCCCCGCCCTTCAACCGCATCCGCTTCCTGCTGCTGTTCGCGATGGTACTGGCGCTGACACTGATCGCGCGAGGCGAAACCCAGCCGACGTCGCTGACGATGCTGGTCTCGGAGATCGGCGCCCTTGTCGGCAGTTCGATGGACTTTCCCTACAGTCCGGTGCGCCTCGCGACCCTCATGCTGTCCGACCGCGCCGGGCCCGAGATCGTGGAGGCGGTCCGCAACGCCGCCGCGACGACCTATCTCATCGCGCTGGCGACGATCGCGCTCTTTGTCGTGGTGATCCGCCTGAACCGCTGGCCCTCGCGCAACGCGGCCTTCAACGTCTGGGTGAACCTGCCGACCTTCGAGGCCACGGCCGGCGGAGACGTGGTCCAGCGCCTGCTGCGTGATGCGCGCCTTAACGTGGCGTTAGGGTTTCTTCTGCCATTCCTGATCCCGACGGTGGTGAAGATCGGCAGCAGCGGCCTGGAGCCGCTGACGCTGGCCTCGCCGCAAACCCTGGTCTGGACGATGGCGGCATGGGCCTTCCTTCCTGCAAGCCTTTTCATGCGTGGCGTGGGCATGGCGCGCATCGCCGAGATGATCCGCGAGAAGCGGCGCATGGGCGAGTCCATCGGCACCTCCGGCTTCGTGCCTGTCTGATCCTGTTCCTGCTGCTGCCGCTGGCCGCGGCGGCAGAAAGCCTGCGCGTCGCCACCTGGGATGCCGGGCTGAGCCGCAAGGGCCCGGGACTTCTGCTGCGCGACATTCTGAAGGGCGAGGATCCGCAAATCGCGGCCGCGAGGAAGATGCTCGAGGCGCTCGATGCGGATGTGCTGCTGCTGACCGGCATCGACTATGACGCGGGCCTGCTCGCCGCGCGGGCCTTCGCCGGCGACCTTTACCCGCATCTCCTCGCGCTGCGACCGAATACCGGCCGGGCGTCCGGCGTCGATCTCGATGGCAACGGGCGCCGAGGCGACGCCTCCGACGCGCAGGGCTGGGGGCGTTTCACGGGCCAGGCCGGCATGGCCGTGCTGTCGCGCCTGCCGCTGGGCGAGGCACGCGATTTCTCCGGCTTCCTGTGGCGGGACCTGCCGGGGGCCGATCCTCCGCCCTTGCCCGAAGACGTGCTGTCCGTCCAGCGCCTGTCCACCACCGGCCATTGGGAGGTGCCGGTTCAGCTGCCGGACGGACGGTTCCTGCGCCTGCTGGCGTGGTCGGCGACGCCGCCGGTGTTCGACGGCCCCGAGGATCGCAACGGCCGTCGCGGCGGGGACGAGGCCGCCTTCTGGCTGCGCCTGATCGAGGGGCGCCTGCCCATCCCGCCGCCAGAGGCGCCTTTCGTGCTGCTCGGCAAGGCGAACATCGACCCCGAGGCGGGCGATGGTCTTCATGCCGCGATGCGCGCGGTCCTGGACCATCCGGCGCTGCTGGATCCGGCGCCGAAGGGGGCGGACGGCAGCCTTGCCACGGCTGACTTCAGCGCCAACGAGGGGCCGGGCCGGCTGCGGGTCGATTACGTCCTGCCCTCGCAAGGCGTGCCCGTGACGGCCGCCGGTGTGCTCTGGCCGGCGCCCGAGGAGCCTTTGGCAGGGGAGGCCGCGCAGGCCTCGCGCCACCGCCCGGTCTGGGTCGATCTCGCGCTGCCCTGATGCTTGACCGGGCTGGGGCGAGGGGCTAGGCGAAGCCAAACCCCAATGACCGCAGGAGCGCATCTTGGCCAATCCCTCCCTCCTCATCCTTGCCGGCGACGGCATCGGCCCCGAAGTGATGGCCGAGGTGAAACGCATCATCGGCTGGTTCGGCGAGAAGCGCGGCGTGACTTTCGACGTGAGCGAAGATCTCGTCGGCGGCAGCGCCTATGATGCGCATGGCGTACCGCTGACCGACGAGACGATGGCGAAGGCGCAGGCCGTGGACGCCGTGCTGCTCGGCGCCGTGGGCGGCCCGAAATACGACGTGCTCGACTTCTCGGTGAAGCCCGAGCGCGGCCTGCTGCGCCTGCGCAAGGAGATGGACCTGTATGCCAACCTCCGCCCGGCGCAGTGCTTCGACGCGCTGGCCGACTTCTCCAGCCTGAAGACCGAGATCGTCGCCGGGCTCGACATCATGATCGTGCGCGAACTGACCTCGGGCGTCTATTTCGGCGAGCCGCGCGGCATCTTCCCGGACGAGGCGGGCGGCCGCGTCGGCATCAACACCCAGCGCTACACCACCGAGGAAGTCCGCCGCGTCGCCCGCTCGGCTTTCGAACTCGCGCGTCGGCGCAACAACAAGGTCTGCTCGATGGAGAAGGCCAACGTGATGGAATCCGGCATCCTCTGGCGCGAGGAAGTGCAGTGGGTCCACGACAACGAATACCCGGACGTGCAACTCTCGCACATGTATGCCGACAACGGCGCCATGCAGCTGGTGCGCTGGCCCAAGCAGTTCGACGTGATCGTGACCGACAACCTGTTCGGCGACATCCTGTCGGACTGCGCCGCGATGCTGACCGGCTCGCTGGGCATGCTGCCCTCGGCCTCGCTCGGGGCGCCGATGGCGAACGGCCGGCCCAAGGCCCTGTATGAGCCGGTGCACGGTTCGGCCCCCGACATCGCGGGGCAGGGCAAGGCGAACCCGATCGCCTGCATCCTCAGCTTCGCGATGGCGCTCCGCTATTCGTTCGACATGGGCACCGAGGCCACCCGCCTCGAGGCCGCGGTCGAGAAGGTCCTGGCCGATGGCGTCCGCACGGCTGACCTGATGGGCCCCGAGGGCGGCACGCCGGTCTCGACCTCCGGCATGGGCGACGCGATCCTCGCGGCGCTCGACGCCAGCCTGTGAGGTAAAAAGGGTGCGGGCAACCGCCCCTTTTTCGCGCCGCCGCCTTGCACTCCCCCGCGTTCCGGGCGAAGGTTGCGCCAACCTTCCCCTCAGCGAGCGGCCGTCCATGTCCGTGGCATCATCGAACACGCGCGGCGCGCTTCTCGCGCTGCTGGCCTTCGGGATTTACGCAACCCACGACGTGGTGGTGAAGATCCTCGGCGCCGATTATTCGGCCGTGCAGATCATCTTCTTCGCGACGCTGCTCGGCTTTCCGCTTGCCACGCTGATGCTGATGCGCGACCGGGCCGACGGCAACCTTCGGCCGCGCCATCCCTGGTGGACGCTGATCCGCACCGCCTGCATCGTGACCACGGCGCTCTGCGCCTTCTACGCCTTCTCGGTGCTGCCGCTCGCGCAGACCTATGCGATCCTCTTCACCATGCCGCTGCTGGTGACGCTGCTGGCCATCCCGATCCTGGGAGAGACCATCGGGCTCCACCGCGGCCTTGCCGTGGTGACGGGCCTTGCGGGCGTGCTGATCGTGCTGCGCCCGGGCGCCGAGGCGCTGAGCCTTGGTCATGTTGCCGCACTCGCGGCGGCGGCGACGTCCTCGCTCGCTTCGGTGATCGTGCGCAAGATCGGATCGAACGAGCGGTCGGCGGTGCTGATGCTTTACCCGATGGTGGCGAATTTCTTCGTGCTGGGCTGCGCGCTGCCCTTCGTCTACCGGCCGATGCCGGTCGAGGATCTGGGCCTGATGGGCATCATCGCGGCCTTCGGCTTCATCGCGATGCTGCTGACGATTGCGGCCTACCGGGTGGCCGAGGCGGTCGTGGTGGCGCCCATGCAGTATTCGCAGATGATCTGGGCGGCCGTCTTCGGCTGGCTGGTGTTCGAGGAATCCGTGGATCTGTGGACCTGGGTCGGGGCGGGGGTCATCATCGCGAGCGGGCTCTACATCGTCGCGCGCGAATCGCGGCGCAACGTGTCGGAAAACCGGCCGGCCACGCAGACCCGCGGACGCGCCGAGATCGCCCTGATGCCACGCTTCCTGCGCCGCCGCGACTCGCGCGAAGTGCTCTGAGGAAAAGCGCGCGGACCCCCTTGCAATCATCCGCCCGACGGTTTAACCCCCACGCCACGGTCGGAGCGTAGCGCAGCCTGGTAGCGCACCTGCTTCGGGAGCAGGGGGTCGGAGGTTCGAATCCTCTCGCTCCGACCAATTTTCCCGATTGATGAATGGCGGTACAAGGCTGCTGCCGGGTCAACGCCGACGCGATGCGGAAGAACCGTGCCAGCGGCAAGAGTCCCGATCAACACAGCCGTCGGACGCAACGGGATCCCTCCTCGCGTTTTCCTCACTGGAACGCGCGACGCCGCCCTTTGGATCATGCGGCCGCAGGGCGTTCCGGCATGAAGGACTTTGTCCGAAGCAAACCTGCATCAGTCCCGATCCGGCCCGACTGCACTACCCTTGCAGGGCGGCAAGATATTCCGCCGTCGATCTGTTGATTGAGTGCCGACGGGGCTTCCTGTCCGGAGGTTGTGTGTTCTTCCCGCCGGGCGGGAGGCCCTGTCAATTCGACCAGTTCCGGAAAGGACAGCCCAAATGGAAGCGAAATCCCCCGATCCGAACATTGCCGACAGGATGAAGTCGCTCAAGGCCGCCTGGGACAAGGCCCCCGCCGGCCCGAAGAAGGATGCGACTCTGCGCCACTACTCCGAGAAGGCCCGGGCCGCGCGTCAGGATGCCGAGTGCATCCGTGAACTCGACGCTGCGACGCAGGCCCTTGCATAGCCTGGAGGCCGTTCCCTTCCGGCGCGTCGGTTGGGGAGGGAAATCACCGCAGCAGGGGTCCTTCCTGATCCAGGTAGGCGGTGTCGAATGCGGCCACGTCCTTGAGACTGTCGAGATTGTCGAAGGTCACGCGGCCCTTCTGGAAGGTGACCAATCCCTCTTCGCGCAGATGGCGCAGGACTCGGTTCACGTGCACCGCACTCAGCCCGAGGGCGTCCGCCAGATGATTCTGCGTCAGCGGACAGGGGTATCCCGACCTGGTGCCGATCCCCACGAGATTGAGCCGCGATCCAAGCTCCAGCAGGAAATGCGCCATGCGTTCCTCGGCCGTGCGGCGGCCGATGTTGACGAGATGCTCCACGACCATCGCCTCGTCCCGCGAGGCGGCCCAGAGAACGGCGGCGGCCAGGCGCGGCGCCTGTGCGAAGGCCTCCAGGATGTCCGAGGTCAGGACCTCGAACGCCTCGATCGGGGTGACGGCCTCGACGCTGTGGTCCGAGGTGCGGAACAGGATGCTTCGCAGGCCGAGGAAATCGCCCGGAACCTGAAAGTCGACGATCTGGCGCTCGCCGCCGGGCAAGAGCTTGTAGGAACAGGCCCAGCCGTCGGCCAGCACGAAGGCCGAGGCGTTCTTCTGGCCTTCATGGATCATTTCGTGCCCTGTCTGAAAGCTCCGGCGGCGGCGGTCGAACCGGGCCAGCGTTGCCAGATCGACGTCCGACAGGGCGACATAGGCCGAAAGCTTCTGCGTCAGCGCGCTCTGCCGGTTCAACATGGTCTCTCCAGGAGGCTGGCCACAAGGATCGTCGCAGCCACAATGACCCGAAAGGAAATGTCTCATGCTGCTCCAGATCAGCACGGGGGCGCACATTGCGCCTATGATCTTGGTCATTCGGCCGATCCCAGGCGGAACCCTGATCCAGAACCTTGAAGGCGAGCCCGACCATGACCGTTCCCAACGACATTGCTGGAACCGCCGCACTGGCCATTCTCGAATCGCTCCTGCTGGCGCTGAACGACCATAAGGTCCTGCCGGAGAACGAGATCGTCGGCATCCTGAAGGATGCCGCCGCAGCGCACGAGAATGCACCGCCCAGTGTGCACGACGCGCTGAACGCCGCCGTGGCCGAGCTGATCAACAGCATCCTGGCCGGCGGCAACTCGGTGCGGCGTCGCTGAAACTTTCGGCCGCAAAGGCCGCTAGGCCGAAGGCGGACCGGCCTTGCCGATCCGCCTTCGGCCCGGAACTTCCGGATCTGCCTGTCAAAGGCGGCCGGTCAGAGCCAGCACGATCAGGATCACGAGGATGATCCCCAGTGCACCGCTGGGGCCATACCCCCATGACCGGCTGTGCCCCCAGGTGGGCAGGACACCCACGAGCATCAGGATGAGAATGACGATGAGAATGGTGCCGAGCATGGCGATGTCCTTCATGTGATGTCGACTGGAACCGGCCCCGCCACACGAGGAAAACGCGGCGGGGCCGCCCGGCAAGGGCGTCAGCTGCCTGCGGGGACGAGCGCTGGCCTTGCCGATGGAATTGCAGGGTCGGTCGCTGGCGTTCTTCCGTCGGCCCCGGGAGCAGGAGGGCATCAGGCATCTTCGCCCGGTGCGCATCGGTTGCCGCAGGTCGTTGTCCGACCCGTGACGCGACGGAGCCTTGCCAAGGCGGTTCAAACCCCTGGCGTTCAGCCTTTGCGCAGGTCGTCGCTGGCCTCGCCGACGGCCTTCTGAACCGCGCCTTCGGCCTGTTCGACCTTGCCCTCGACTTCCAGCGACTCATTGCCCGTCAGCTTGCCGATCTGCTCCTTCACGGTGCCTGCGACCTGCTTGGCGGTCCCCTTGATTCGGTTCTTGTCCATAATCGGAACTCCTTATCACTGGAACATCGCGCCGCGCGCAGACCGCAGATCCGGGCGGCCCGTCGACGCGATGACTGATCCTCGCCGCGTCGATGCTGCCGCGCTCTAACATGCATCAGCAGCGCGCAGGAATGCGGGGCGCCTGGGTGGATTCGCCTGCGAGGAGCGCCACCTGACGCCGGACCGCCCGGCGCCCGTCAAGGCCGCCGCGCAAAGGCGAAGGCGGCCAGCGGCACGGACGGTCGCGCCGAAGGACTCAGCTCCGTGGCATCTGTTGCCGCGCGATGTCGCGCGGCCCGCCTCGCCCCTTCACTGCTGCGGCCGGGGTCACCGTCTTCCTCGCTCCGGCCACGCACCATTGCCGCGTCGGCTCAACAACATGGATCAGTCCATGCCGGATCCGGATCTTCCCCAAGGGGACTCAGGCCGGTCCGGGTATAACGGGCCGGCAGGTTTCCCCACCCCGAAGAACCAGCCATGCTGATCGAGGTAAGTGCGGCCTCCCGGCGATCCCCGGCATCATCCGCAGCACGCGCCTCTGACCTGCGGGAAAGAGTGTGTGGGCTGGCATCGCGTGGCGGTGCCCATTGCATGGTTCAAGAGGGCTTTCCCATGACACTGACCAAGATCGCCGGACTCGTCCTGTTTGCCGTCGGCATCCTGCTTCTGTTGTTGGGCTGGCGCGCCTCCAATGCTCCGGTAGACCAGATGTCGGAGGCGCTGACCGGACGCTTCACGGGAAGCACGATGTGGTATCTGATCGTCGGAGTCATCGGCATCGTTGCCGGCATCGGGATTCTGGCGCGGGGCGGCAGGAGAAGCTGAGAGGCCGCGCCACGGGCCGCAGGCCGGCCCGCGGCTCAGACCGCTGCGACCACCTTCGACAGCATCTCACGCACCCCGGCCGCTACGGCCAGAAGGTCCGCGTTGTCGATTGCCCGCATCGAGGCGACCGGATCCACCGCGCTGACCTCGATGCCTCCGTCGGTTTCGCGCAGGATCACGTTGCAGGGCAGCATCGCGCCGACCCGGGGTTCCATCCCTATCGCCTGCCATGCCATCTGCGGGTTGCACGCGCCGAGAATCCGGTAGCCTGGCATGTCATGCCCAAGCTTCGCCTTCATCGTCGCCTGCACGTCGATCTCGGTCAGAACACCGAAGCCCTGCGCTTCAAGCGCGGCGCGAGTCCGTGTCTCCGCGGTGGCCAGATCGGTATCCGGGATCAGCCGGGTGATGGTATAGCTCATGGGGTCTCCTGTGGGATCCAGTGGCGCATGGCCATGTCCTCGCCCGATCCTGGCGGTCACGCGACGGGCGTCTGTTGATGGAAAAGCCTGCGCCAGGTGCCGGCGTCGCTCAGCCATGTCGATGCGCACAATGCCTCGTACTCCGGAACGTGGGGCTTCGTTGCCCGCACCCGATAGGCCAGCACGGCGACATTCCCCTGCCGGGCGACGGTGCGGTCGGACATCTCCACGAGACGCCAACCGGTGTTGACGGCCGGATGCGACCAGAGGCCATCGCCCTGAAGTATCCCGTCGGGATAGGGAAGCACCACGATTGCCCCCGAGGCCATCATGGTGCGGGCGCTGTCGCGTCCGCTGGTCCAGAGGCGCTCCTCAAGGCTCCAAAGCGTGTCATCCTGGTTCACTGCAGGCATCTCCAAAAGCGGCGTCATCGACCCGGACAGGCGAAAGGCACTGCCACCCGAAAC
This sequence comes from Rhodobacter sp. CZR27, assembly GCF_002407205.1. Lineage (NCBI taxonomy): Bacteria > Pseudomonadati > Pseudomonadota > Alphaproteobacteria > Rhodobacterales > Rhodobacter > Rhodobacter sp. CZR27. Next base: position 251,626 of record NZ_CP023548.1, read on the forward strand.
GCGGCCGCCTTTCTTGATGCGCCGAAGCGGGGCCATGCCGCATTGATGCTGATCAGCGAGACGTTCCGGTGCTACTTGCCGCTGCCTGATGCCCTTGGCAAGGCTGCTGCCGCGCCGCCCGCTCCGGTCAACCTGAAGACGGTGAACGTCTTCGACCCTGCTGATGTGAGGCACGCGGCGCTCGCCGCAAGTGTTGGCGAATGAGTGCTCATCAACGGGATGACACGGAACACTCGACTTCTCAGTGCATCCACGGGATTGACGCAAGTGGGTTTCAGGATGCGGCACCACTTGCTTGGCGCCCTGAGCGAGCACCCGGCCCAGCCGTTCGCGATGCCGTGCATCCCGTAATCCGGACTCATGCTCTGGCAGGCGTTCACTGACCTGGGTTCAGGACCCATTGCTCCTGCACGAGCAGCGTGATTCAGCCTCGGCAAGGCGACCCGACCGATGAGCCATCTATTATGCCGACGGACACGCAGATGGCGCGACTTCGGCCGTTCTTCCCGAAGACCCGCGCGAGCGCAAGATCGTCTACATCGATGTCACCGACGAGAACGGCGCAGGCACCGAAATCACTCTCGACGCCATCAGTCCCGGCATCGACAAGCAGCAGTTCCGGAAGAAGGTTAGGCGCTTCCTGGAGAAGCACAAGGACCACATCGCCCTCTTGAAGTTACGTCGCGCCGAGCAGCTGTAGCCGACGGACCTAGTCGAGAGCTGGCGAAGACTGTTCGTGGCGGAATGCGTTCATCTTGAGAAGGGCCAGAACGATATCACGCAGGCAGGCGGCCTGAGCCTCTCCAAATGGCATGCACCACATCGTGCGCCGCCTGTAACCCCCTCACAAATACAAGGAAATCATCTTTTGAGTGGCGGAGAGACAGGGATTCGAACCCTGGGTCGGCTCACACCGACAACGGTTTTCGAGACCGCCGCATTCGACCACTCTGCCACCTCTCCGCGTCAGGGGTCGTCGTGGGGCAGGCGTTTAGCGAAGCTCGCGGGCGCTTGCAAGCGGCTTTTCTGCGGCGAGATCATGCCGCAGCGCGGCGGAGACGCGGCTCGTCCCTTGGCAAGCGTCGGGCGAGCGACTAGCTCTGTTCGAACCACGCTCCCGAAGGTTTGCTTCATGGTCCTCCCGCCGATCCTGACCCGCCTCGTGCTGGTGCTGAGCATGGCCTTCGCCGCGCATCCGCTCGCGGCGCAGACCCGGCCCGCGCCCGGCGGGGGGGAACCGCCCGTGGTGGCGCCCGGCGTGCAGATCGCAGCCCTGGGCGAGGCCATGCGCATCGCCGACGTCATCGCCGTCATGCGCGAGGAGGGCCTGCAGTACGGCTCCAGCCTGGAGGCCGAACTGTTTCCCGACCGGGGCGGGCCGCGCTGGCAGGCGGTCGTGGGGCTGATCTATGACGCCGATACGATGCGCAAGCGCTTCGATGCCTTCTTCGAGGCCGAGGTCGGCCGCGATCCCGGTGCCATAGCGGGCATGCTCGACTTCTTCGGCAGCGAGCGCGGCCAGCGCATCCTTCAGCTCGAGATCGAGGCCCGCCGGGCGTTGCTCGACGAATCGGCGGAAGAGGCTGCAAAGATCAAGGTCGAGGACATGAGCGCGAGGAACGACCCGCGCCTCGACCTGCTACAGGAATTCGCCGAGGCGAACGACCTGATCGAGCTGAACGTGGCCGGGGCGCTGAACTCGAACCTCGCCTTCTACCGCGGCATGGCCGAGGGCGCGGCCTTTGACGAGGCGCTGAGCGAGGAGCAGATGCTCGCCGACGTCTGGTCGCAGGAGGGCGACGTCCGGCGCGAGACCGAGGAGTGGCTTTATCCCTACCTCGCCCTCGCCTACGGGCCGCTCTCCGATAGCGACCTGCGGGACTACATCGCCTTCTCGCGGACGCCCGAGGGCAGGCGGCTCAACGGCGCCACCTTCGCCGCCTTCGATGCGGTGTTCTCGGCCATTTCGCATGACCTTGGCCGCGCAGCCGCCAAGCAGATGCAGGGCGAGGATATCTGAGCGGTGCACCGCTCCGGCCCCTCGGGGCGCTTGACTCGGGAGGGTGTTTCCCCGATAAGCGCGCATCCCGGCCGGACCCGTCTGGCGGGGTCTCTTCTCCGTTGGCGAATCGCCGGCGGATCCACTCCATGACACCCTCCGGGGTGCGCTGTCCGAAGGCATCCAACGCCGGGTCGCTCCGGGGCCGCAGGACGCGGAACACGAAAAGGAACGACCCATGTTCGCGGTCCTCAAGACAGGCGGCAAGCAGTACAAGGTCCAGGCGGGCGACGTGCTGCGCGTCGAGAAGCTGGCGTGCGAAGCCGGCGACAAGATCCAGTTCAACGACATCCTGATGGTCGGCGGCGAGTCCGTGACCGTCGGCGCGCCCTTCGTGGCCGGCGCCGCGGTGCAGGCCGAGGTGATCGCCCAGATCAAGGGCGAGAAGACCATCCACTACGTGAAGCGCCGCCGGAAGCATTCGTCGCAGCGCACCAAGGGCCACCGCCAGCAGCTCACCCTGCTGCGCGTGACCGACGTGCTCGCCTCGGGCGCCGAAGCCTCGGGCGTGGCCGCCGCGACCGGCACCGCCGATGCGCGCCGCGCCGCCCACAACGCCAGCGCGAAGGAGTAACACCCCATGGCACACAAGAAGGCAGGCGGTTCGTCCCGCAACGGCCGCGACTCCGCCGGTCGCCGCCTCGGCGTGAAGCTCTATGGTGGCCAGCAGGCCATTCCGGGCAACATCATCGTCCGCCAGCGCGGCACGACCTGGTTCCCGGGTGCCGGTGTCGGCATGGGCCGCGACCACACCATCTTCGCGATGGTCGAAGGCCGCGTGGAGTTCAAGAAGGGCCTCAAGGGCCGGACCTTCATTTCCGTGCTCCCGACCGTGGAGGCCGCGGAATAAGCCGAACCTTCACAGTTCGTCTGTAACGGGGGATCGGCCATCAAGCCGGTCCCCTTCCTCTTTTCCGGCCCCTGCCGGGCGGGAGGAGCCAGTCCGGGGGCATGCCGCCCTTGGACGCAGGTGCCAGTGCTTCAGAGGAGGAAGCCGTGACGCTTGACATGATCCCGACGACCGAGCCCACCGCCGGCGCGCATCCGCATGGCGGCCGCCTCGTGCTGCGCCCGGTGCAGAAGTCCGACGCGGGGCTCTTCGCCATGTATGCCGGCGACCGCCGCGTGGCCGCGGGCACGCGCGGCATCCCCCATCCGCTGCCGCCGGGCGCGGCCGAGGCCTTCGTGGCCCGCGCCATGTCCGAGCAGCGGTCCGAGGACGTCTGGGTGATGGACGGCTCGGCCTCGGGGCTGGCCGAGGTGCTGGGCGTCGTCTCGCTGAAGAAGCTCGACCGCGACCAGTCCGAGATCGCCTATTGGGTGGCGCCCGCCTTCTGGAACGCGGGCTTCGCCTCCGAGGCGGTGCGGGCGATCCTGGCCGCCAACCCGCAGGGCTCGCGCACGATCTTCGCTGCGGTCTTCCAGGACAATCCGCAGTCGGCACGGGTGCTGACCAACTGCGGCTTCGAATATATCGGCGATGCCGAGGCCTTCTCGGTCGCGCGCAACGCCCGCGTGCCCACCTGGACCTACCTGCGCCGCATGTGATCCCACGGGCGGCGCCGGGACCTTCGTGACGGGCGAGGCTTGAGCCTTCGCCCGTTTCTCTCTATCGCCTGAAGCGACCAACCGGAAAGCCGCAGCCCATGAAGTTCCTCGACCTCTGCAAAGTCTATATCCGCTCGGGCGGGGGCGGGGGCGGCTGCGTCAGCTTCCGGCGCGAGAAGTTCATCGAGTTCGGCGGCCCGGATGGCGGCGACGGTGGCAATGGCGGCTCGGTCTGGGCCGAGGCGGTCGAGGGGCTGAACACGCTGATCGACTTCCGCTACCAGCAGCATTTCTTCGCGAAGTCCGGCCAGCCCGGCATGGGCAGCCAGCGCACCGGCAAGTCGGGCGACGACATCGTGCTGAAGGTGCCGGTGGGCACCGAGATCATCGACGAGGACGAGGAAACCGTCATCGCCGACCTCACCGAGGTCGGCCAGCGCGTCCTGCTGGCGCAGGGCGGCAACGGCGGCTGGGGCAACCTGCGCTTCAAGTCCTCGACCAACCGCGCGCCGGCGCGGGCCAATCCGGGCCAACCGGGCATCGACCGGACGATCTGGCTGCGGCTGAAGCTGATCGCCGATGCGGGGCTTCTGGGGCTGCCCAATGCCGGCAAGTCCACCTTCCTCGCCGCGACCTCGAACGCGCGGCCGAAGATCGCGGACTATCCCTTCACGACGCTGGTGCCGAACCTCGGTGTGGTGGGGATCGACGGCAAGGAGTTCGTGATCGCCGACATTCCGGGCCTGATCGAGGGCGCCTCCGAGGGCCGCGGCCTTGGCGACCAGTTCCTTGCGCATGTGGAGCGCTGCTCGGTGCTCTTGCACCTGATCGACGGCACCTCCTCGACCATCGTGAAGGACTACCGCACCATCATCGGCGAATTGGAAGCCTATGGCGGCGACCTCGCGCTGAAGCCGCGCATCACGGCGATGAACAAGATCGACGCGATGGACGCAAAGACCATCTCGACCCGCCGTCGCGCGCTGGAGAAGGCGACCGGCGGCAAGGTGTTCACGATATCGGGCGTGGCTGGGACGGGTCTCAACGACGTGCTCCGCGCGCTCTGGGCCGAGATCGAGGCCGCGCGCGGCGAGGCGGAGGAGGAGCACGTGCCATGGCAACCCTGACTGCGCTTCAGGCCCCCGACATCCGCACGGCGAAGCGGCTGGTCGTCAAGATCGGCTCGGCGCTGCTGGTGGATCGCGACGGCCTGCGCCGCCAGTGGCTTTCCGCGCTGGCGCTGGACGTTGCCGAGGCGCGAACGCGCGGGACGCAGGTTATCCTCGTCTCGTCGGGTTCGATCGCGCTCGGGCGGCGGGTTCTGGGTCTTGCCTCGGGCGCGCTGGCGCTGGAGCAGAGCCAGGCCGCCGCCGCGGTTGGCCAGATCCGGCTCGCCCGAGCCTATGAGGAAGTGCTGGCTCCCCATGGCATCACCACCGCGCAGGTGCTGGTGACGCTCGAGGACACGGAGGACCGCCGGCGCTACCTGAATTCGCGCGCCACGATGGAGACCCTGCTCGCCCTCGGAGCCGTGCCGATCGTGAACGAGAACGATACCGTGGCGACCGACGAGATCCGCTATGGCGACAACGACCGCCTTGCCGCCCAGATCGCGGTGACGGTGGGCGCGGACCAGCTGGTGTTGCTGTCGGACGTGGACGGCTTCTATTCCGCCAATCCCAAGGAAGACCCGACCGCCGAGCGTTTCGATCTGGTGGAGGCGATCACGCCCGAGTTGGAGGCGATGGCGGGGGATCCTATTTCCGGCGTTTCGAAGGGCGGGATGAAGACCAAGATCATGGCCGCCAAGACTGCCGTGGCGGGCGGTTGCGCCATGGCGATCACCGAAGGCTCGGTGATGCGGCCGCTCAAGGCACTGGAGCAGGGCGCGGCGCGGACCTGGTTCGTGGCGCAGGGCGATCCCCAGGCGGCGCGCAAGCGCTGGATCAACGCGATGAAGCCGCGCGGCACGCTGAAGGTCGATGCGGGCGCCGTGCAGGCGCTGCAGGCCGGCAAGTCGCTGCTTCCGGCCGGGGTGACGGCGGTGGAGGGCAACTTCGGACGCGGAGATCCCGTGGATATCGCGGGGCCCGCGGGCGAGGTTCTGGGCAAGGGCCTGACGCGCTACACGGCGGTCGAGGCGGTGCAGATTGCGGGCCATCGCTCCGCCGAGATCGAGGGCATTCTCGGCTATTCTGGTCGCGCGGCGCTGGTGCATCGCGACGACATGGTGATCTGACCCCGGAGGCGGGGGCATCGGGAAGGGCAGGATGATGGACGGACAGGACGTCACGGGACTCATGCAGCAGATCGGCGCGCGGGCGCGGGCGGCGGCCGCGGACCTGGCCTTTGCCGAGCCGGAGAGCAAGCGGCAGGCGCTGCTGGCCGCAGCCGATGCCGTTCTGGCGCGGCAGGCCGAGATCCTTTCTGCCAATGCCGAGGATCTGGCCTATGGCACGTCCAAGGGCCTGTCGCCTGCCATGATGGACCGGCTGAAGCTCGACGCGGGCCGGATCGCCGGCGTGGTCGAGGGGCTGCGCGCGGTCGCCGCCCAGAAGGACCCGGTGGGCGAGGTGATAGCCGAGTGGGACCGGCCTTCCGGCCTGCACATCCGCCGCGTCCGCACGCCGCTGGGCGTCGTCGGCGTAATCTACGAGAGCCGCCCGAACGTGACGGCCGATGCGGGGGCGCTCTGCCTCAAGTCCGGTAATGCGGTGATCCTGCGCGGCGGATCGGAAAGCTTCCATACCTCGGCCGCGATCCACGCCTGTCTGCAGGACGGGCTGCGCGCGGCGGGCCTGCCCGAGGATGCGATCCAGCTCGTTCCCACGCGCGACCGTGCCGCCGTGGCCGAGATGCTGCGCATGGTCGAGTTTATCGATGTGATCGTGCCGCGTGGGGGCAAGGGTCTCGTGGGTCTCGTGCAGGCCGAGGCGCGGGTGCCGGTCTTCGCCCATCTCGAGGGCATCTGCCATGTCTATGCGGATGCGGATGCCGACCTCGAGAAGGCCCGCCGGGTCGTGCTGAACTCCAAGACCCGCCGCACCGGCATCTGCGGCGCGGCGGAATGCCTGCTGATCGACCGCGGCTTCTATGCAAAGCATGGTGCCGTGCTGGTCGAGGATCTGCTGAAGGCGGGCGTCGAGGTCCGGGCCGAGGGCGAACTGGCCGCGGTCCCCGGTACGGTCCCGGCGAAGCCGGAGGATTTCGGCTGCGAGTTTCTCGACATGATCATCGCGGCGAAGATGGTGGATGGCGTCGACGGTGCGATCGCCCACATCCGCCGCTACGGCTCGAGCCACACCGAGTCGATCCTGACCGAGAACGATGCCACGGCGGCGCGCTTCTTCCAGCGGCTCGACAGCGCGATCCTGATGCGCAACGCCTCGACGCAGTTCGCCGACGGCGGCGAGTTCGGCATGGGCGCCGAGATCGGCATCGCCACGGGCAAGATGCACGCCCGCGGCCCGGTGGGGGCGGAGCAGCTCACGAGCTTCAAGTATCTCGTCGAGGGAGACGGGACGATCCGTCCCTGACCGGAGCGGCCGATCCGGCTCGCGGCGCCCCGGCGCCCCGCCCTGGATCGTGGCGCCTCTCGGCGGGAAACGGCTTCCCTGTCCTGCCGCGTTTTGACCGATGCCGTCGAGTCGTGCATCCTTCTGATGACGCTCAAGGTCTCGCAAGTCCCCCGCCGCGCGTGTTCAGGAGTGTGATCGTGAAGAGTGCCTTGCTGGGGATCCCCCTGATCGCGCTGCCCGCCTTTGCGGACCCGCCAGACGGCACGGGTGCAGGGTCAGGCATGGCGTCGGCAAGCCCGTCCAGACCCTGGTATTTCTTTGCATCGATCGGCAGGACGTTCTCCGGGCCGGAGTACGAGTCCGTGATCCCCTACACCTACGACGACCGGCCGGCGATCTACAATGATACGATGACGCAGCTGAGCATTTCGGACTACACCGGAACGATCGGCTTCGGGCGGATTCTGCACGACTGGGGCAGGCAATCCCTGGGACTCGAGATCGACCTGACCGCCGGCGACATGGCCTCGGATCTCCAGCGCGGGGACACCGCGCCCTGCACGCGCGGTCGCGAAGGGTGCCGGGCCGACGTCAATCTGGTGAGTACGGTGCGTCTGGTGCTCGGAACCACGACCGGCGCCACGATGCCCTATCTGACCGCGGGGCTTGCCATCGCGGATATCGAAGGAAGCGCCGATCACAGCGCCTGCGCCAGTTCGAACTGCGGGTTCAACGAGGTGAGGCCGGGCGGCGTCGTCGGAGCCGGGGTTCGGCACGAGATCAGCGATCGCTGGGCGATCAAGGGCGAGGTGCTGTACTTCGATCTGGGAGAGCTTGACCTCGGAACCGGCGGGTATGTCGAAGGCTACTTCACCTTCAGCGCCGCGCGTCTCGGCATGATCTACAAGTTCTGAGCGACTTGCGGCGTCCCCAGTCGGCGCCGGGGACGGTGTCGGTTGGAGGGCGACCGCACGATTTCGCCGGCTAGAACGCGAGGCGGATCTCGGTCTCGCGGATCTCGGCGGTCAGGCGGCGGCCCTGCCGCGCCACCTCTTCGGGGACGAGCGCGAAATGCACCCGGGCGGCGGACATTTCCACCTGCGCCATCGGGTTCGACAGCAGTTCCCACAGGTCGGCGTCGACCTTCATCTTGTTGGCCTGTCCCGTCAGCGTCCAGCGCGCATCGTTGCGCTCCACCCGGATCCGGCCGCCATAGGCCATCGCCGTCTCGAGGCAGAGGATCAGCAGGAAGGCAAGCTTCACCTCGCGCCGCGAGAGGTCGCCCGGACCCTGCCACTCGATCTGCAGCCGCCCCCCGCGCGTGAGATCGCCCAGGATCGACAGGATCTCCGGCCGGCCGATCCGCTGCTCGGCGGTCGAGGCGCCGAAGGCCACGCGGAAGTAGCGGATCCGCGCATTGGCATGGGCCACGCTTTCCGAGATCAGCGTCATCTCGGGACCGCGGATCGACCCATCCATCATCAGAAGCTCCACCCCGTTGCCGATCGCGCCGATCGGGCTGATAAGATCGTGACAGATGCGGGAGCCCAGCAGGGCGGTCAGATCGGTCTTTTCGGTCATGGGCAGGCTCCACGGAAGGCGGAAGGTAACGGGATGAACACTCTACTAGAGCCGGGCATGCTGGTCCGGCATCCGCAGCAGCCGGATTGGGGCGCGGGTCAGGTCCAGTCGAACATCGGGGGGCGCATCACTGTGAATTTCGAGCATGCGGGAAAGGTGGTGATCGACGGTCAAAGGGTGGAACTTAGGCGGATATTCGATACATCCGAATGATGTAGCGGCGCGGGCTTGCGCATTTCAACCGGGAATTGCGGTCATTTCCGCGCAGGGTTGCGCGGCCGTGGCCGCCGTGCCACCCGTTGCATCCCGTTCGGGCTTTTCCTATGACACGGTCACGCCAGGGTCAGGGGCGAGGGGCCGGTAATGATAGCGGAAGATCCGCATCTCGAGTTGCGCCTGGCGGGGTCCGATCGCGACCTTCGGGCGGCGCAGCGCCTGCGCTACAGGATCTTTGTCGAGGAACTGGGCGGCACCGGCGATCTGGTCGATCATTCGGCCCGCCTCGAGCGCGACGAGTTCGATGCCCATTGCGACCATCTTCTGCTCATCGACCGCCGGCGCAGCGCCGAGGCGCTGGACGATGTTGTGGGGGTCTACCGGCTGATGCCGGGCGATCGGGCAGAGCGGCTCGGCAGGTTCTACTGCGACACCGAATACGATCTCGATCCGCTCCGCCGCAGCGGCCGGCGTCTGCTGGAGCTTGGCCGGTCCTGCGTGCACGAGGAGTATCGCGGCGGATCGGCGGTGTTCCTGCTCTGGAGCGGGCTGGCCGACTACGTCCTTTCCCACGGCACCGAACTTCTGTTCGGCGTGGCGAGTTTTCACGGCATCGACACGGAGGCACTGGCCGAGCCGCTGGCCTGCCTTCACCACAACCACCTCGCGCCGGCCGAACTGCGGGTGCGTGTCCGGCCGGAATGCGGGGTGCGGATGGACCTGATCCCGGCCGACCGGATCGACCGCCGGGCAGCCATGCTTGCCATGCCACCGCTCATCAAGGCCTATCTGCGACTTGGCGGGTTCGTGGGCGAGGGGGCGTGGATCGACCGTGCCTTCAACACCACCGATGTCTGCCTCGTGATGGACACCGCGCGCATGTCGGCGCGGCACCGCGAGCTTTACACCCGCCGGCAGGTGGCCGTGGAATGAGCGACTGGCGCGCGGCCCGGATGGAGCCAGCCCGCATCGGCCCGGCGGGCTGGCTGCGCGTGGCGTGGAAGGGGCCGGCCATGGCCGCGGTGGTCTATGCCGGGCTGGCGCTCCTGCTGCTGGTGCGGCTGGTCGAGGCTCCGGTCTGCGGCCGGAACCGACCGGTCACGCCCTGGATCACGCAGGGCGTCTGTCGAGCCGCCCTCGCGATCCTCGGGCTGCGCTGCATCCGGCGCGGCCGGGCGATGGCAGTGCCGGGGGCGGTGGTGTCGAACCACGGCTCCTGGCTCGACATCTTCACCCTGAACGCCGCGCAGCGGATCTACTTTGTGTCGAAGTCCGAGGTCGCGGGCTGGCCCGGCATCGGCTGGCTCGCCCGCGCGACGGGGACCGTCTTCATCAACCGCAAGGGGTCGGAGGCGAAGGCCCAGCAGCAGCTGTTCGAGGAGCGCCTGCGCGCCGGGCACCGGCTGCTTTTCTTTCCGGAGGGCACCAGCACGGACACGCTGCGCATCCTGCCGTTCAAGTCGACGCTCTTCGCAGCCTTCTTCACGCACGGTCTGGAGCATGTGCTGCACATCCAGCCGGTGACGGTGCGCTACACGGCGCCCGAGGGCGAGGACCCGCGCTTCTACGGCTGGTGGGGCGACATGGATTTCGGCAGCCACCTGCTGAAGCTTCTGGCCGCGCCCCGGCACGGTCAGGTCGAGATCACCTTCCACGACCCGGTTCCCGCCGATGGCTTCGACGGCCGCAAGGGGCTGGCCGCCCATTGCGAGGCGCAGGTGCGGTCGGCCTGGCCCGGCTGAGGATCGGCGTGCCGCCGTGCCCTCAGTCCAGCGGCGCGAGCAGGGCCTTCAGGGCGGCAGCGGCGTCCGCCTCGCGCCAGATCTCCTCGCCCACGGCAAGGAAGTCGGTGATGCCGGCGAGGTCCGCGACAAGTGCAGGCGTCAGCGCGCCCTCGGCCACCACCGGCACCTCGATCATCTCGGACCACCAGGCGAAGAGGTCCGCCTCCGCCCGGCTGCCGTCGCCCAGACCCGTCTCGCCCACCGGGCCGAAGGCCACGTAGTCGGCGCCGGCTTCAGCGGCGTTGATGCCCTCGTGCCGGGTATGGCCGCAGAAGGTGCCGAGGATCGCATCGGGACCAAGGTCCTTGCGCAGCTTGCGCACCAGCCGTGCCCCGTCCGTCAGGTGCACGCCGTCAAGGCCCAGCCGCTCGACCATCAGCACGTGGTTCTCGATCACCAGCGCCACGTCGCGCGCATGGGCCACCTCGCGCAGCGCATCGGCGGTGCGGGCGATCCGGTCCTCGTCCTTGCCGGCCATCGAGAGCCGCAGGCAGGCGATCTCGGTCGCGTCCAGCACCCGCGCCAGCCGGTCGGGAAAGACCTCGAGGTCGATCTCGGGCGGCGTGATCAGGTAGATCTGCGGGCGGTCGCTGTCGGCCATTGTCGGTCTCCATTCCAGTATGGGTGGCTATAACGGAGCCCTCTCGGCTTGGAAATGGCGTTGCACCGCGACCCGGGGCTGCGGGAGCGGAAGGTGGGGGTGCGGGAGGGCGGGACTGCGTGCAGGGCAGACCCGAAGCGGAAAGGTCATTGCGCGGTGGGGGGCTTCGCCCGTAGGAAGCGGCCGAACCCGAAGGACCGCCATGAGCATCGAGCCCGTCTTCATCCTTGTCCGCCCGCAGATGGGCGAGAACATCGGCGCCGCCGCCCGCGCCATGCTGAACTTCGGGCTGGGCCGGATGCGGCTGGTCGATCCGCGCGACGGCTGGCCCAACCCGAAGGCCGTGGCCATGGCCTCGGGCGCGGGGCGGCTGCTGGATCATGCCGGGATCTTCCCCTCGGTCGCCGAGGCGGTCCGCGACTGCGACTATGTCTTCGCGACCACCGCCCGCGGGCGCGAGCTGACGAAGCCCGTGCTCACGCCCGAGCAGGCGATGGAGCAGGCCCGTGCTCTGGCCGCCGAGGGCCGCCGCGTGGGCGTGCTGTTCGGGCCCGAGCGGACGGGGTTGGAGAACGAGGACGTGGCGCTGGCCAGCGCCATCGTGACCGTGCCGGTGAACCCCGAGTTCTTCTCGCTCAACCTTGCGCAATGCGTCCTGCTGACGGCCTATGAATGGCGGCGGCAGTCGGGCGAAGCCGCGCCGCATACGCTGGCGATGGCGCAGGTGGACTATGCCTCGGGCCTCGAGGTCGAGAAGCTGGGCGATCACTTCGAGGAGAAGCTGGAAGCCGCGGGCTTCTTCTTTCCCGCCGAGAAGGCCGCCGGGATGAAGCTGAACCTGCGCAGCATGTGGGCGCGGCTGCCGCTGACGCGGGCGGACGTGCAGACCCTGCACGGGATGCTGCGCCAGATCGCCTGGAAGCTGAAGCAATAGCCCTGCCGACCTTTGGATGAGGCCCCGCCGCGCGAATTCGTGCGACAGTCGGGCCGTGCCGGAACGGGAGGGGACGATGGCCAGACTGCTCGTGATGTATCGCAAGCCCGAGGACGAGGCGGCCTTCGACCGCCACTACGCCGACATCCACATCGCGCTGGCGCAGAAGATGCCCGGGCTGCGCAGCTACGAGATCAGCCGCGGCCCGGTGCAAAGTCCCGGCGGCCCCTCGCCCTATCACCTCGTCGCGATCCTGACCTTCGACGATACCGCGGCGGTGACGGCGGCGCTGGAAAGTCCCGAGGGACAGGCGGCGGTCGAGGATGTGGGCCGCTTCGCCACCGGCGGTGTGGACATCCTGATCTTCGACGACCGGCCCGCCGCCGGCTGATCCCGCGTCCCTGCGCCGCCCTCCGCTGGCCCTTGAAGCGGCCACCGGGCGGCCCTAGTCTCGCCCGCGCAACGGGAGAGGCCGGATGGCAATCAAGAAGCGCAGCATCTTCGAGGAAGTGGGGCAGGGGGCGAAGGCACCCGTTCCACAGGGCGGCAGCATCGACCGCGGCCACGGAGGCGCGCGTCGCGGCATCCGGCTGTGGCTGATGGCGCTGTTCCTCCTCGTCCTGGCGATGATCGTCGTGGGGGGGCTGACGCGGCTGACCGACTCGGGTCTTGCCATTACCGAATGGCGCCCGCTGTCCGGCGCGCTGCCGCCGATGAGCCCGGCCGACTGGGCCGCGGAATTCGAGCGCTACCGCGCGACGCCGGAGTACCGGTTGCAGAACGCGGGTCTGTCGCTGGCAGAGTTTCAGCGGCTCTACTGGTGGGAATGGGGGCACCGGCAGCTTGGCCGCGTGATCGGCCTCGTCTGGGCCGTGGGCTTCCTCGGCTTCCTGATCGCCCGCAAGATCCCGCGCGGCTGGTGGCCGAGGCTGCTTCTGCTGGGCGTGCTCGGTGGGACTCAGGGCGCCATCGGCTGGTGGATGGTCACCTCGGGCCTCACAGCCGACCGGGTCGATGTCGAAAGCACTCGGCTGGCGGTCCACCTCGGGCTCGCCTTCGTGATTCTGGGGCTGATCGCGGCACAGGCGCTGGCGCTGGGCCGCACCGAGGCGGAGCTTCTGCAGGCCCGCCGCCAGCGCGAGGGGCGGCTGCACGGGATGACGACGGCGCTGCTGGCCGTGGCCTTCCTTCAGGTGATCCTCGGCGCGCTGGTGGCCGGGATCGACGCCGGACGCGGCTTCCCGACCTGGCCCGACATGAATGGGGGCTTCCTGCCGCCCGATATATTGAACGTGCCCGGCATCACCGACATGCGTGACCCGGCCTACTGGCTCGGCTTGTTGCAGAACCCGGGCCTGGTGCAGTTCGCGCACCGGATGACGGGCTACGCGCTGGCGCTCCTCGGCCTCGTGTTCTGGATCTTCGGGCGCCGGTCGAAGCATCGCGCCACACGCTCGGCCTTCGACCTGCTGGCGCTGGCGCTGCTGGCCCAGGTGGGCCTCGGGGTCGGCACCGTGCTTTCGGCCGCGGAGTGGCAGGTTGCCATCGCCCATCAGGTCGGCGCCGTCGTGATCTGGGTGCTGATCCTCAACACGCGCCACCTGGCGCAATTTCCTCGTGTAGGCTCGATCCGGAAGGGAACGCTATGAGTGCCGACGCAGCCTTCACCGAACTGATGGAATTCCAGCGCCAGACCGAGGCGCTGGCTCAGGTCATGGGACGCCTGTCGTGGGACCAGGAGACCGTGATGCCCCGCGGCGCGGTCGAGCAGCGGGCCGAGGAGATGGCAGCGCTGGAAGGCGTGCTCCACGCCCGCCGCACCGATCCGCGCGTCGCGGAATGGCTGGAGCTGGCAGAGCCGGAGGACGATGAGGACGAGGCGCAGCTTCGCCTGATCCGGCGCAGCCACGACCGGGCGACCAAGGTCCCCGTCCGCCTCGCGCAGGAGATCGCCCGCGTGACTTCGGCCGCACAAGGGATATGGGCCGAGGCGCGGGCGGCGGACGACGTCTCGATGTTCCTGCCGACGCTGACCGAGGTGATCCGCCTCAAGCGCGAGGAAGCGGCGGCGCTGGCTGCGGGCCGCGACCGCTACGACGCACTGATCGACGACTACGAGCCGGGCGCTACGGCGGCGTCGATCTCGGCGATCTTCGACCGGATGCGGCCGCGCCTCGTCGCGCTGCGCGAGGCTGTGCTGGGGGCCCAAGTCCAGCCGAAGCCGCTCTCGGGCCATTTCGGGCTCGAGGCACAGGTGCGGATGGCGCGCGACCTGGCGGCGACCTTCGGCTACGACTGGACCCGCGGACGGATGGACATGGCGGTCCATCCCTTCTCCTCGGGCTCGGGCAGCGACGTGCGGATCACCACCCGCGTTGTCGAGACCGATCCGTTCAACTGCTTCTACTCGACGATCCACGAGGTCGGCCACGCCTGCTACGAACTCGGCATCGACCCGGATTATGCGCTGACCCCGATCGGGGCGGGCGTCTCGATGGGCGTCCACGAAAGCCAGAGCCGGATCTACGAGAACCAGCTTGGCCGGTCGCGGGCCTTCACCGGCTGGCTCTATGGCCGCATGTCCGAGCGGTTTGGCGATTTCGGCGTCGCGGATGCCGATGCCTTCTATGCCACCGCCAACCGAGTGCAGTCCGGCTTCATCCGCACCGAGGCGGACGAGGTGCACTACAACCTGCACATCATGATGCGCTTCGATCTGGAGCGCGCGCTGATCCGCGGCACGCTGGAGCCCGAGGATCTGGAGGAGGCGTGGAATGCCCGCTTCCTCGATGATTTCGGCGTGGCGGTCGACCGGCCTTCGCACGGGATGCTGCAGGACGTCCACTGGGCCGTCGGCCTCTTCGGCTACTTCCCGACCTATGCGCTCGGCAACATCTACGCCGGCTGCCTGATGCAGGCGATCCGCGAGGTCGTGCCGGATCTCGACGACCAACTCGCCCGCGGCGACACCTCGGGCGCGACCGGCTGGCTGCGCGAGAACCTGCAGCGGCACGGCGGGCTCTATACCCCGCATGAAACCGTCACCCGGGCCTGCGGCTTCGAGCCGAGCGAGGGGCCGCTGCTCGACTATCTCGAGACCAAGTTCCGCGAGATCTACCGGCTCTGAGGTCGCGGCCATGGCGTCCATCCGGATAGGCCGCTGAGGCGGACATGGGCCAGGCCGACATCCTGCGCGCGCTCTGGACATCAGCCCGGCGGGTGGCCTGCGCCGTGCTCGCGGGGCTGGTGCGCCGCCACCGGGCCGAGGACCTGGAGAAGCGGATCGGCGCGCTGCCGGCGCCAGAGCAGGGGGCCATCGTGCTCGCCGTGCTCGGGGGGCTGATGGTCGTCAGCCTGCTCTTCGCGCAGGGCGGCGTCGTCGGGATGCTCGCCTTCCTGTTGCTGGTGGTGCTGGTGATCAACTAGATCCGGGCCGGGGCCCCCACGCGAAGTCTTTCCGACCCGCGCGACATTTTCGCGCAGGCGGAGTGATCCACTTCCGCACAGGCGCCGTATCCCTTGCACGTAAACCAAGACAGGAAAGGGAACTGACCAATGGCCACCTATCTCGTTATGGAATACATCCTGACCTTCGGCACGCTCGGTTTCGTCCTCGCCTTCGCCTACATCAACA